>DATEXZ010000073.1:0-4717 GCA_035256445.1 Methanoregula sp. | reverse complement strand
AGGATATTTCCGAGTTATGGTACTACCTGGAGGTTTTTGAAGATCTCTGGTTCTGATCCGCCGCGGGGGCGTCCCTTCGGGGGCGGCGGCGTTGCTCCTAAATAAATAAAAAAAAGATTCACCACCATTTTTAGAAAGGGTACCTTTGTTATTTGGCATTTTTTGACAATTCTGAATCTTCGATTAGTCATTTCTGTTAGAACAGTCACTGAAATGAGATACTGCAAATATATCCATATCCGGAAAACAGATTTTTTTGAGATTGCCAGAATATCCTGATGCACCGAAAATCCAAAGAAAGGCCGGACATTTTTTATATTCTTCATTCCAACTCAATATCATGGTGATTTGCCATGAGTGAATGTTTTATTTGTTAAAAACCTGCGTTTTTTAGATACCACGTTACGGGACGGGGAACAGACTCCGGGTGTTTCGTTAAACCCGGACCAGAAACTTGAGATTGCCACCAGGCTTGCCGATATCGGCGTCGATGTAATCGAAGTCGGCTCCGCTGCCGCATCTGAGGGTGAGCGGAACGCAATACGCATCATATCTGATGCAGGGCTCGCTGCAGAGATATGCACATATGTCCGTGCAGTGCAACAGGACATCGATTTTGCTGCCGATTATGGTGCCGATTCGGTCCACCTGGTTGTACCGGTCAGCGACCTGCACATCGCAAAAAAGATGCGCAAGACCCGCGAACAGGTCGCGCAGATGGCGTATGATGCGGTCGAATACGCGAAAAGCCGCGGGCTTATTGTCGAGCTTTCCGGTGAAGATGCCTCGCGGGCCGATCAGGTGTTCCTCAGGCAGGTCTTTTCGGAAGGCATTGATCGCCACGCAGACCGGCTCTGTTTCTGTGATACGGTAGGACTGCTGACACCGGAGAAGGTATCGGAATATATTCCGCCAATTGCAGCTATCGCACCGCTCTCCATCCATTGCCATGACGACCTTGGGTTTGCCATCACCAACACGATGGCAGCACTGAAGTGCGGAGCCTCCTGTGCCCACGTGACCGTCAATGGCCTTGGTGAACGGGCGGGAAATACGCCAATGGAGGAGGTGGTCATGGCGCTGGAGATCCTCTATGGTTACCATACGAGGATACGCAAAGAGGACATCTATTCGCTTTCCACCCTTGTTTCACGGCTGACAGGCGTCCCGCTGCCGATCAACAAGGCGATTGTCGGGGAGATGGCTTTTACCCATGAAAGCGGTATCCATGCCCATGGGGTGATCCGCGAACCTTCCACCTACGAATCGGTCAGTCCTGAGATGGTAGGACGGAAACGCCGGATCGTGCTGGGGAAGCATTCCGGTTCTGCGTCGGTAGAGGCTGCACTCCATGAAATGAGTTACAAGGCCGACGAGCCCCAGGTCAAAGAGATTGTCAAGCGGATCAAGCAGCTGGGAGACGAGGGGAAACGCGTAACGGATACCGATCTCATGGCCGTTGCAGATGCGGTGCTCTCGATTGAATGCAAACCCATTATCCGGATGCGGCAGTTCACTGCGGTATCGGGCAGTAATATGATCCCGACAGCTTCAGTAACACTTGTCGTGGATGGCAAGGAGCTGACAGGTGCGGCCACCGGTGCAGGTCCCGTAGACGCGGCGATGGAAGTGCTTCGCAAATGCGTTGCCGACGTGGCCGATATCCAGCTGGAAGAGTACCACGTGGATGCAATCCGGGGCGGGACCGACGCACTGGTCGACGTAACAGTAAGATTAAGTAAAGACGGGAAGATAATTACTTCACGCGGCGCCCGCACAGACATCATTATGGCAAGTGTCGAAGCGATGATCGCCGGCATGAACAGACTATTGAGGGAGGAACATGAAAACCGGGGCAAAAATCCTCGTTGAATCACTGCAGCGTGAAGGGGTCAAAACTATCTTTGGCTACCCGGGCGGTGTGGTGCTGCCAATCTATGATGAACTCTACAATTCATCCTTGCAGCACATCCTTGTACGGCACGAACAGGCAGCAGCGCATGCCGCGGACGGGTATGCACGTGCGAGTGGTCGTGTAGGGGTATGCCTCGCAACATCCGGCCCCGGTGCATGTAACCTCGTCACCGGTATCGCCACAGCCTATATGGATTCGGTGCCGATTGTCGCCCTGACCGGCCAGGTCCCTACAAACCTGCTGGGAAATGACGCCTTCCAGGAATCCGACATCACCGGTATCACTATGCCGATCACCAAACACAACTACCTCGTCAAGGATACCGCAGATCTCGGGAGGGTTGTGCAGGAAGCATTCTATATTGCCGGTACCGGCCGGCCGGGCCCGGTGCTCATCGATATTCCCAAGGATGTGAGCACAACGGTAATCAAGGCACCACCGGTTCCCGAAAAGGTGGTCCTGCGGGGATATAACCCGACGTATCACGGCCATAAACGCCAGATCGAGAAAGCCCTCCAGATGATCGCAGCAGCAGAGCGGCCGGTGATCTACGCGGGTGGCGGTGTCATCATATCCGAGGCATCAGCGGAGCTTGTTGACTTCGCGACACAACTGGGTATCCCCATCGCCACCACGCTCATGGGTATCGGGTGCATCCCCTGCGATCATCCCCTCAATCTGGGGATGCTCGGCATGCATGGCACGGAATACGCAAACTTTGCCATCACGGAATGCGACTGCCTGTTCTCCGTCGGCGTGCGGTTCGATGACCGCGTAACCGGCAAAACGGATACGTTTGCCGCCCATGCAAAGATCATCCATATCGACATCGACCCGGCCGAAATCGGCAAGAACAAACGCGTCGATGTACCGATTGTCGGTGATGTGAAGGCTGTCCTGCGGGATATGCTCACCATGCTCACAAAGAACGGGCACAAGGAGGCTTGGCTGAAAAAGGTCAAACACTGGAAGCAGCACCATCCGTTAAAGTGTCCATCCGATGGCGGTCTCCACCCGCAGTACATCATACGACAGATGAGCGAGCTCTTACAGGGAGATGCAATCATCGTCTCAGAAGTCGGACAGAACCAGATGTGGACTGCCCAGCATTTCTGCTTCAGGCATCCCCGGACCTGGATCACCTCCGGCGGACTCGGGACGATGGGGTACGGTTTTCCTGCAGCGATGGGGGCACATTTTGCACGACCGGATCTCCCGGTGTTTGATGTGGCTGGGGACGGCAGCATCCAGATGAATATCCAGGAGATGGGCACGGTGGCTCACTACAAGATCCCGGTAAAAATTGCGATCCTGAATAACATGTTCCTGGGCATGGTGAGGCAGTGGCAGGAGCTTTTCTACGACCGGCGTTATTCATACACCGAGCTGCCACCGGTGGAATTTGTCAAGATTGCCAATGCCTATGGTATCGAGGGGGTCAAGGTGGAATGTCCTGAAGATGTCATGCCTGCCCTGAAGGCTTCACTTGACTGCGATGGTCCGTTTGTCATGGACTTCCGGATAGAACGCGAGGAGAACGTGTTCCCCATGGTCCCTGCCGGTGCGGCCATTAATGAAATGATCGGGGGGCACCCGCGATGAAACCCCATACCCTTTCCATCCTCGTCGAGAACCGGGCCGGTGTCCTGTCACGGGTAACCGGGCTCTTCTCGCGACGTGGATTTAATATTGAGAGCCTCGCTGTCGGTCCGTGCGAGGAACCCGGCATGAGCCGGATCACGATTGTCGTTATCGGTGATGACGAAAAGGTCGAGCAGGTGATGAAGCAGCTCAACAAGCTCATTGATATCATCAAGGTCTCTGACCTTTCGGAAAACGAACGGGTGGAACGTGAACTCGCTCTCATAAAGGTCACGGCAGAACCGGGAACTTCGCGTGCTGAGATCATGCAGATCGCTTCCATCTTCCGTGCCCAGATTGTCGATGTCGGTGCGAAGTCCGTGATCCTCCAGGTCATCGGGGATACGGAGAAGATAGATGCCATTGAAAAACTGCTCCGGCAGTTTGGGGTCAAGGAATTTGTCCGCACCGGCACCATCGGAATTCTTCGCGGATCAAAGACCGTTGCAAGCATGAAATAATATTATTTTTTTCGTGGCAGGTACATTCCCATCACAGAGATGAATTTTTTATTTTCGCGGTTTGGTGAGGAAAACACTCACAAAGAAATCTGTCCTGAAGTAGGAAATCGCAGTTTCGGATATAATGTAGAATTATTTTTATGGTTTTTTATTTCAGGAGCAACGCTGCCGCCCCCGAAGGGACACACCCGCGGCGGATCAGAACCGAAGATCTTCAAAAACCTCCGGGTACCATGCCGTGCCTCAGAAATATCCTGCAGCATGCAATCCTCGGAAATAATAATAATGAGGATTCAACGGCAAAACCAGAAAGCAAGCGGATGAATTCCGATAACGAACCAGCCCCGCCGTGCCTCGGAGAGGCCCTGAGGCGGGTGATCATCATAAATACAATATTTAAGGGAAAGCAACGTTCGTTAAATTCTCACTTTTCTGACGTCACATGCATTTCATGGCCTCAACTGTTATGACATGCTCCTTTAACATTAAAAATCCGGACGTTCAGGGAAAAACGTCATGGACAATGCTCTGTCTGCAAAACAAGGGCAGCCCATATCGCGCCTTTCCTCAAAAGAATAGTTAATATATTAATGGGGGTATTGAATGATATTCTGACCTGGTCGGGGTTAGTGAATATGAGGTGGGACGATGAGCAGGATTGCAGTTCTGATAACGGATATGTTTGAGGATGTGGAATACG
>DATEXZ010000072.1:0-4037 GCA_035256445.1 Methanoregula sp. | reverse complement strand
AACAGGCTTTATAGCAGGAGAGGATCGGGAGAAGAAGGAAGGTACCGATAAAGAGAATTGCTGCTGTGATCCACATTCCCGTCGGTCCAATCATCGCGATGAGCTGTTCAGGGGTGAATGACTGCAGCTGAGTCTGGTTGTAACGGGATACTGGTTCGAGCTTATCGAACAGGAACGCCTCCCAGACAAAAGTCAGTGCAATAACACCACCGATGAAGATCCCAAGGTACACAAGCAAAAATGCAATTACTGCGTTCACGTGCGCAAAAACAAGGCGTATACTTCGCTGGATGGAATCGAAAATCCGCCGGTCCTCGAAAACTGCGGCTGTATCAAAAAAGAAAGTGACGATGAGTGTTGGTGTTATAAATCCAAACGCAAGAGCTGTTACGATACCCATGTCGGAAATCCCAAAAAGACTTAAGGTCACCGTAAGAAGCATGAAGATAAGGATAATCCCGGACACAATGACGATCTGGGGCAGGAGCACCCGGAAATAATACCTGATGCCCCCGGCAAGCAGAGCCAGGATGCCACCTTCCTGATTCCTGATTATGGTCAGCATTCCGGTAGTAAAGATAAGGAGTACCAACCCGGAGATTACCATCAGCCTGCCGGCAAAAAATGTTCCATACAGGTTGAAGGTTATCCAGAGTGCAGCAGCCAGAAATCCGCCCGCAATACCGGGAAGCCAGAGGACCGGCAACTGCCTGAGAAGTCTGAACGCCTCTTTAAGCTCTGCGATTGCCATTGTTACCGGACCCTCGGCATTGCGACAATTTCCCGGACCTGGAGATCAAAGAAACTGCCCGTATGCGCGGGGCGGATCACGCAGACCGTGTCTGCACCGCTGGCCGTCCCCCCGACAGCGATGACCTCATCGGTGACCCCGATTGCTCCCTGGTCTGCGGCGATTAAAACACATTCTACAGCAACCTTGAGCCCGTTGGCGACAATGCGCCGTAACGCCTCTGCAACAGCGTCGGTGCGCGATCCACCCCCGATCTTTGCCGAACGTGAAAATGCCCGCTCAAGTCCGGAAAGTACATGGGTGCCGGTGACAATACGGACACCTGCTTTTTGCAGTTGCTCCGCAATCTTTTGGGAAAATTCCCATTCCCCCGGTTTTGCAAACCCGACAACGTGCGACACTACGACAAGGTTGATTCCCGAACCTTTCATTGCATCAAAAAAAACCTGGGCGGTGCTTCCTGAGGTGCTTGCCACAACAATTGTTTTAATCTGGAGTTCTTTTGCACGCTCTACGGCTAAAACTGCCGCATCCCGGGTGTTGGATTCACCGGGTTTTTCAAAATAACAGATTTTTTTCTGGATAAACGTCATAAGTACCTTTTAATAAGCAGGCATGAAAAACTTTGTCAGATTTTGTACGAGCGTGAAATCACTCATTTTTTCATGCGACCGGGAAAATGTTTCAGATTTCCCGCATGGAAAGTGAGCAGCATAGTCAGATGGAAAAAATGGATCGGATTCACATCGGACCAAACAAACAGAAGTACCGGATAAGTAACTGAGGAACCACACATGATCACTCTGGCCCTTGCGGGTAAACCCAACTGCGGAAAGTCGACATTTTTTAAGGCTGCCACCATGGCTAATGTCGAGATTGCCAACTATCCGTTCACGACCATAAATCCGAACTTTGGCGTCGCATATGTAAGAACGAAATGCCCGTGCCACGACCTCCACCTTACCTGCGGGCATTGCGTTGACGGGAACCGGTTTGTGGCAGTGAATTTAATCGATGTCGCCGGGCTGGTCCCCGATGCGCACAAGGGAAAAGGCCTCGGCAACCAGTTCCTCGACAACCTTCGCCAGGCAGATGCCATACTTCACATCATCGATGCGAGCGGAGGCACTGACAGCGAAGGGAACCCGGTGGGTATCGGGAACCATGATCCGGAAGAGGATATCAGGTTCCTGATTTTTGAGATGACCATGTGGGTCCATGGAATTCTGGAAAAACACTGGACAAGGATAAGCCGTATGTCCCAGGGAAAGGGGACGGTCATCCAGCAGGGGATCGCTGATGTGTTCACCGGTCTTGGTATCACGATGGAGGACATCCGGGATGTGGAGCTGAAACTTAAACTCGATCTTGTGCACGTAACTATCGAGGAGCTCATCCCCTTATGCGCAGAGATCGTGAAGATTTCAAAACCGATGCTGGTCGTGGGGAATAAAGTCGATGAGGCTCCTGAGCAGCTGCGCTCGAAACTGGCAGCCCAAAACGTTGCATTTGCCAGTGCGGCATCTGAGCTTGCACTGCGGAACGCTGCCGGCGCCCATATTATTCAGTACCTGCCCGGTGATCCCGTATTCAGTGTTGCAGATAAGGTATCCCTTACTGCCGCACAGAAGGGTGGACTTGCAAAAATTGCAGAAGTGATGAAGCAGTACAAAGGCACGGGTGTGCAGCAGGCTGTTAACCGGGCGGTCTTTGACCTGCTCGACATGATCGTTGTCTACCCTGTTGAAGATGAGAACCACTTCTGCAACAAGAAAGGCGAGGTGCTTCCCGATGCGTTCCTGATGAGGAAAGGATCGACACCCCATGATCTGGCACACCAGGTGCATACCGATATCGGCAAGGGATTTCTCTATGCCGTTGATGCAAGGACAAAGATGCGGATAAAGGAAAACCATCTGCTTAAGGACGGGGATATCATAAAGATTGTGTCCGTCCACTAGCTAAAAAATCCATTTCTTTTTGGCTCTGTTAAAACGGGCATGAAGGGGAGTTCACACCCGAACCATGAAAATAATTAAATCATGTTATTTTATGAGGGCTCCCCGTCTCAGGGCCTCTCCGAGGCACGGCGGGCAGTGCGGTGTTTACAATTATGCTTATAGATCCTGATCCGCCGCGGGGGCGCCCCGTCGGGGGCGGAGGCATTTCGTGCCGTAGCCCAAAAGGAGCGTTGAGAAAAATAGTGCGAGGATTTACAACAGAGCCTTCTTTTTCATAATCTGCATTCAAAGCCGGTTTTGCCGATTATTTCCTGAATGATTGTCTGCGTTCTGAGATCTATTAAAATGAGATCTATTAAAAACGGCGGTGAATATCTGTGGAACGGTGAACGGATTTTAAATCAAAAAAGGGGGTGGAGTATCGATTTTTCGATGTGGCTGGTTAAGCCAGGAACCGTTCATAGATCGAAATTATGAGAGGACTGCATCATTATCCTGACCCGGGGTATTTATCCATGGAACATTTCCGCATGCCCTGATGATGATTCGCTGAAGCCGCCTGTCAGATCCTTACGACTGTTCATTTTTATTCAGGGATATCAACGTGAACCGTGCTCGTTGTCCACCAGGGACGGTGCTTTTCACATCCCTGCAACGCTTTTGTATGTGCCTCGTAAAAGGGCAACCTGCCGAAATACCAGCAGCTTGAATCTCCCGTTTTAAAATTACAGTCTTCGCATGGGGAACTATCCCTTGAAATCAGGTCTCCAATGTTCATAGATTTTACAATATAAATTATAGTTAATATAGTTATCTATTTTCATCAGAGTTTATTTTAATTGTTTCTTTAAAAAATATTACTATTAATAGCAGGATTGGAGTAAATCCCCGGGCATACAAAAATTTCTGGATTCAATCGTAGTCTTATCACATCCCGATGGAAGGCCTCTTAGTTTTTACGGCACAACCGTAAAATCAAATGCAAACAACATCGTGATATGATGAGAATTCTGAAGTAGTCCACTCATCCGTTCATCGTATTGGACAAGTTATCGAAATATCAACGATATCATAAGCACAGCAAACCACGTGCGGTGCGTTATGGCGAAGTAAGACGCTCGTCGTCCAATTGTCAGACAATTCCGCCGCACAATAAGGAAAAAAACCATTTTAATGGATTTTTTTATCAGGAAAAAACGATTTCTGCCACAAAGTTTATAAAAGGATAAAATGAACAGGAAATTTACCGAGAGAATGGGAAGGAGGTGAAGTCATGGGTGGAGAAATCTTTCAGGCACAGGTTATACGGAATTTCTTCGATACCA
>DATEXZ010000071.1:0-2571 GCA_035256445.1 Methanoregula sp. | reverse complement strand
CATTCACCAGAGATACAGTTCCTGCTGTAACTCAACCGGACATACAACCGGTAGTAACGACGGTACCCCCACTCCTCCCATCATCATCACAAACTGGGGTGGCGACGATGATTCCAACTTCATCCCCAGTACCGGTAAAGACCACCTATACCCCTCTGCCGGCATGGATTGGACTTGCGGGTATAATCATAGCAGGATTGATTGTCCTGGGTAAAAATCAGTGAAATTTTCCTTTCATGTTTTTATACGATGCACCTGCAATTACTGAGAAATGGAGAGAGATAAATGAATTTAACGAGATTTTTTATAATTATACTCCTCAGTTCCTCGATGATTTTTCCGGTAATAGCCGCGGATATAACTGATGAGGTCAACACTGCCGGGGCTCTTTATTCCAAAAGCGTTGACCTGGCAAATGCCGGAAAATATGCTGAAGCACTTGAAGCCTCGGATGAAGCGCTTGCACTCAATGTAACCTCGCTGGTCCCGCTTATTCAGGCTAACCGGGCTGGGATCCTGGTGATGCTTGCCCGGTTTGATGAAGCCAATGCCGCGGCTGATGCAGCGCTGGCGATTGAGGGCAATCTGACATCTGTTCATTCTGTCGCCTGGTTCAACAAAGGTAATGCCCTCCGGGAACTTGGGAGATGTGATGAAGCAGGATTAGCATATACCCGTGCTGCCGAACTCGACCCGACACTTGTTCCTCCGGATCCGAACTCATGTGCAGCACCAACGTCGCCCACTCCTGCGAAATCTCCTTTGTCGCCATCTGTGGTTTTCCTGGCGCTCGTATCTCTTGTTCTTCTCTCTGTTGCCTGGCGGAATAAAGGCAAATAATCTGTTTTTTTTATTTTCTGGTCATCATCCAGCCATTGACTAAGAAGTTTCATGATATGAGTTTACAGAAAATTCCATGATAGGAACTTTGAAAATCTGAGTATCCATTGGCAGCTCTCTATACCATAAAGGATGAACGCCGCCGCCCCCGAAGGGACGCCCCCGCGGCGGATCAGTAACAAGGATTGTATTTCCCGGAAGCATCCTTCTCACTACCCCCAATCGCCCCGAAGAATTGCTTCCATACGTGTGGCTTTGACTAGCGCCTGCAGGTATTGAGCATCGTTGCATATTCCTGCGCATTGAATGGGGTACGGGGGATGGATACAAACTGGGAAAAACCCCTGACCCGCCGTGCCTCGGAGAGGCCCTGATGCGGGTGACCCTCATAAATACTAAGATTTTATGGTGCAATATCGGATGAGTACCGAACACTTTTTTTGGGGGGGGTTACAATAGTGCAGGACAAATTATACCTTATATATCACTTCGATGTAGTAAATTCTGAATACTGATGGGATGGAACCAAAAAGCCTGAGGGGGTTCTGCGAACAAAATCGCAAAACAATGGAGGAGATGGAGGAAGAGGACAGGCTAAATCACTGTACTATTTTTCGTCGTCTTCAGATGGTTATCCCCCCGGCAAAACTGAACTCCCCCAAGGAAAGTGTTTTAGAATAAATCATGATTTGCCACGGACTATATCTTGAATAAGATTACCTGACAAACTTACATACGAATTATGGAAGGGGCTGCACGGGTATTTGCCGGAGAGTATAACAGTTCAACACTATCCATCCAGGATGATGATCCGGGAAACCCTGCTTGGGTAGTAACACCCGGAGGAGCCTGGTGCCGGTCCATGTTTCTTTCAGGTGCCCTTACCGAAGTAACAGAATCCGGGGATATGGTACATACCCGCCTCGCCGATCCGACCGGCGCATTTGATCTGGTGATTGGTGGCAGGAATACCCCCCTTGCTGAAACAATCTGTACTATCCCTGTGCCATCATTTGTCACGGTCTCAGGCCGTGCGCAGATGTACGTGAAAAGTGGTGTTGTACATGTATCTGTGCGCCCGGATCACATCAGAAAAGTGGACCGCCAAGTCCGTGACCAGTGGGTGCTGGTAACAGCGAAATCGACTCTTGTGCGGCTCAGGCTGATTAATCTCGCAATTCTTGGAACATGCACCGATACCCATATCCTTACAGCATTACGCCATTATTCAATAACCGGAGCAGGGATCAGCAAACTTGCTCTTATGATCGAAGATGCAGTTCAGACCGTTCGTTCCGTATCAGGTGAGATGCCTGCCCTGCCGGATATCCGAACCGCAGTGATGGAACTTATGGCAGCAGAAAACAGGCCGGAGGGAGTTGCCGTCGAAGACATAATCCGACAGGCTGCTGATAGCGGCATATCCCAGGAAGCGGTTCTCGCTGCCATTGAATCCCTTATCATTGATGATGAATGTTACCAGCCCCGGAAAGGATTCGTTAAACCGTTATGAAAATGGAATTTTTCGGGGACGGCCCGGCACTCGTCATTGAAGGTGAATCACGGCTGCTGGTTGTTGCAGACCTCCATTTCGGCATAGAGGCTGACCTCGCTGCTCATGGCCTGCATTTCGGGAGCCGGAGTACTGACCGGCTTGAACGCCTCCTGAAGATTGTAGATTCGGCAGACCCGGACATGCTCGTTCTGCTCGGCGACATCAAACACAGTATT
>DATEXZ010000070.1:0-55830 GCA_035256445.1 Methanoregula sp. | reverse complement strand
AAATTCTGGTCAGATATTTTATCTCTGGGGTCGGTCAGTCACGATCGGGACATGTATGTATACCTTAGTGCTGTCGTATACGGGTAAAACGGCGATATAAGAAGCGAGAAAATGCCCTTGAACCGTATTGGAGGAGTCGGTTCCCTTTGCCCGGGTACTGCATTATGAGCCGACGGGAAAACTCAGATACTGTGCGACGGGTGATTCAGTGTCGATTTCCCCTGGAATTTTCTGTGTCTGCCGGCTGCTGCAGATTCACCGGGCACCCATCGGTGACAAAGAGCACCTGTACAAATCGTAAAAATTACAGCATGATGAGAATGTTATGTACCGTAGGCAGCAAAAGAAGACACGTAAAAGATCCATTCCGGAAACCAGAAGTCAGGCATATAAAAATACAGGGTTCCCGTGCATTATGCCCGCGGTTTATTCATGATCTGTTCAAGCATGTTCTTCAGGTCATGTATTTTATAGGGTTTTGTCAGTTTCTCATCAAAGCCGTGGTTTGAAAAATCCCTGACCGCGGGATCATCCGAATATCCGCTTGATATCACGGCTTTCACACTGGGATCGATTTTCCTGAGCTGCACAATCGTCTCCTTGCCGCCAAGCCCTGACGGGACGGAGAGATCGAGGATGACGACATCGAACGGAGCACCCGCAGCCTTCTCCCGGGTATAGAGATCGATTGCAGCCAGCCCGTCTTGTGCAAACATGACATCGTAATCAAGAAATTTCATGACTTCGCGGGTCATATCAAGGATGATCTGCTCGTCATCCATAACAAGTACTTTACCCCTGGCAGGCATCAAAAAGTCCTTCTGATCGTGTAGTGATTCATGCCTTATCCACAATAAACTATGCCCCTGATTTCAGGAATCAGGGTGATTGCCTGATCGGCGAGAGGTAGCATGCACTGATCCTTTTTCACGATAGTATCCGGGCAGTAAACTTCGGGAATTATCCCTCGCAACCGGCTCACTTTTTCAGCGTGCGGAGACGGGCAGCTTCTGCGGTATCCTCAACCCGGAGAAGGAACGTGCCATGGCAGGGTTTTGTGTACGGGAAGACGATAAAATCCGCGTCAAGTCCTATCGCAATCGGGGGAACTCCGATGAGGTAGACGTCAAAGATTTTGAACCCCGGCTGGACATCGATAAACTCCTTAAAATGTTGTTTGATATAGTCCCTGCATTCCCTGAACGACGCGTCCCGCATGAGAATTTCATAGTTCATTGACTCTACGCAGCCCATGGTTTTACCTCATCAATCGCTTTTTTCAGGGGCATCGGGTTATGCACGGCTTTTGCCGCAATTATTGTGCAGGGAAAGTCAACCTGCTTTACCAGATCATCATAATGCTCCCCGTAAATAAGGATGAATAGTTTCGCCTTCGAAATCGCACCCATGGTCGCTGCATAGCTGATGCCGGCATCGTTGTGGATGAAAACAAAGCAGCGGTCAAAATCCCGTTTCTTCTCGGAGATCAGAGCCACCGCACGGTCGAGATCCATCACCTCTCCCAGATAGTGACGGTCGGGGTCCGCAATGACCAGAAGCGTATTTGCCGATTTATTGCCGGCAACAACAGGTACAACGCCTGATTTTTTGAGGCGGTTAATCAGATATAACGCGATGCTTGTCTGTACGGGCACCTGCGGGCACCCAAGCACCAGGAGCGCAGTTCCCAAAGGAGTTGTTGGTTCACCTGACAAATTGACCAGTTCCTGCCGTTTGTACTCATTCCATTACATCAGCCACAGGCAATAATCTTGTGCATCACATACCTGATATACCGTCAATGCGCTCAGGGTGAGTGTAGATGGTAAACCGGTCACCCCGGGAAAAACAGATGAGAGTAATACCTGCTGCATTGGCAGTCGCGATTCCTTTATCTGTCGAAGCGGCCCGGGAGATTACCACGGGAATTCCGGCGTTTGCGTTCTTTTTAACCATGCCGGCAGGCTGTCTTCCCGTACAGCCAATCACACACCCGGAAAGATCGATCCCGTGAAGGATGGCATGACCAACGACCTTGTCCACGGTATTATGCCTGCCCACATCACTGCTCTTTACGACACACCTGCGTCCGCTGAAAAGCACCGAACAATGGACTGCACCGGTCTTACGCCACTCTTCAGTCTCGATCTCACGGGTGAAGGAAAACACATCTTCCGGGGTAATATGGATATCGGATGAGACGGGCAGGGGTTCACTGAGGATACTGACTCCTCCCGATGATCCTACCACCTTTTTTGAGCGTGATGCATCACAACCGGTATCAGAGTACACAAGGATATTGTCCCCATCAAGACTGACTTTATCAACGCAGCGGGTAATCCCTTCCGTAATAACAAAGCCGGCACCGAGCTCCCGGAGCTGGTTGCGACTCGCGACCATGTCTGCAATCGGGTAATCATTAAAAAATATCCGGAACCTGTCCTCGATCACTATTGCATCATCAATTCCTTCCGACAACCCGTTCCTGACCTGGATCGCCCGGTGATAGTTAAGAGCCATCACTGCGTCTCCCGGCGCACCCATTCAAGGTAGGGTAAGTACCCGTCAATAATCGGAAGCGCGATAATCTCGGGCGTCTCGTAGGGATGCTGACTCTTTATTGCAGCAATAACCTCCCCTGCTTTTTCCCGCGTTGTCTTGGCAATGAGGAGGTGTTCCTGTTCATCGAAGGACTCTCCTTTCCACCGGTAGTAAGAACGCACCGGCACCACGTTGACACAGGCAACGAAATGCTGGTCGATAAGCATTTTTGCCAGTGATTCGGATGTATCAGGAGGCGCGGTAGAGAAGACCACGATTGTTTCGTCCGGCAACCTCATGCACTCTCACCCTTCGCTCCATTACGGACTGCCAGAAGAACTGTGCTGTTCCGGTAATTTTCCCGCTCGGTCTCCATAGAGGGTCATTTTTTGTTCCTGATTAATAAGCATAATCATCCACCACGAAATCTGTCAGAAACGGCTGCCTGACGGGAGCGTAATTACCATAAACACCGGACACCAACAGGTATTAGCTATGTACGCATCACGCATGAGCAATCTCCCGCCGTACCTTTTTGCCCGGATCGATGAGATGAAAGTTGAACAACAAAAAAAAGGTGTTGACATCATCGATCTCGGGGTAGGAGATCCGGACCTTCCCACACCGCAGCATATTGTTACATCGCTCTGCGAAGCAGCAGGGAATCCGGAAAACCACCATTATCCCTCCTACTCCGGCATGCCGGCATACCGGAGCGCCGTAGCGGACTGGTATAAAAGCCGGTTTAACGTCAAGCTCGACCCGGGAAAAGAGGTTATTGCCCTCATGGGTTCCAAAGACGGCATCGCGCATATCGCGGAAGCCTTTGTGAACCCGGGCGACTATGTACTCGCCCCGAGCCCGGGCTATCCTGTATACCGGACCGGCACCCTTTTTGCCGAGGGGATTGTGCATGAGATGCCACTGATACGGGAAAATAATTTTGTTCCGGTGTTTGACGATATCCCAAAAAAAGTCGTAAAGGCTGCAAAGCTCATGTTCATCAACTACCCGAACAACCCGACAGCGGCAGTCGCACCTGATGGCTTCTACCGCGAGGTTGTTGACTTTGCACGGGAGCATGATATCGTCGTAGTTTCGGATAATGCGTACTCCGAGATCGCGTACGACGGTTACCGAGCCCCTTCATTCCTGGAGACACCGGGGGCAGATGAGGTCGGCATCGAGATGCACTCGCTTTCAAAGACATACAATATGACCGGCTGGAGGATTGGCATGGCAGTCGGCAATGCAGAGATACTCGCAGGACTGGGACGGGTCAAGACCAACGTGGACTCCGGAGTCTTCAATGCAGTACAGCAGGCTGCGATTACAGCTCTTCGGGGACCACAGGACTGTGTCAAGGAGGCGTGCTCGGTCTACCAGGAACGCCGGGACGTCCTCATTTCAGGGTTACGGGACCTGGGCTTTGACGTGCCATCACCCAAAGCAACCTTTTATGTCTGGCTCCCGGTACGGGATTGTATGGCATTTTCCGCACAGCTGCTCAATGAAGCCGGTATCGTGGCAACCCCCGGCATCGGTTTTGGCTCCAGCGGGGAAGGATACGTGAGGTTTGCCCTGACGAGACCGGTTGCACGGATACAAGAGGCGCTGGACCGGATGCGGAGGCTTGACCTGTGAAACTCCCCCACCACCTGACCATAAAAAACGGTCACCTGTACATCAATGGACAGGACTGTGTCGCTCTCGCGGAGAAGTTTGGGACACCGCTGTACGTAACCAGCGAGGACCGGGTTGTAGAGCAGTTCGGGAGCTATAAAAAAGCTCTCGGGGCACGGTACCCGAAAGTGCAGGTGCTTTTTGCGGCGAAGGCAAATGGCAACCTTGCCGTAATACGGGCCCTCGCCCGGGCCGGTGCAGGAGCGGATGTCTTCTCTTCAGGAGAACTCCACCTCACGCTTGATGCCGGCATAGCACCGGAAAAACTCCTCTTCAATGGCAGTTCAAAAACACCTGCCGACCTCAGGCTTGCTATCGAAAAAGGGGTGAAGGTATCGGTAGATTCGCTCGACGAACTCCACCAGCTCGATGCTGCCGCGAATGCCGCGGGAAAAACGGTGAAGATCGCGTTCCGGGTGAACCCGGCCCTTGAAGTCCCGACGCACCCGAAGATTGCCACAGGACTTGCAACAAGCAAGTTTGGCATTCCCCACAGGGAGATCCCCGCTGCATACCGGGAGGCTCTTGCCTGTAAAAACATCCGGCCGGTCGGGTTACACTGCCACATCGGTTCGCAGATCCTCGATATCGACCCCTTCGTCCGGGCAGCCGAAGTAATGGTGCGGATTGCACAGGAACTCACCGATATGGGTGTGAAGCTCGAGTTCATCGATCTCGGGGGAGGACTCGGGATCCCCTACCACCACGACACCGATCCTGCCCCCTCACCGGAAGACTATGCAGCAAAGGTCGTCCCGGTTTTCAAAGCCGGCGTCGAAGCCTGTGGGATCACGCCGGAACTCTGGGTTGAGCCCGGGCGTTCGCTCGTCGCTGATTCGACAGTCCTCCTGACACGGGTAAACTCGACAAAATCGGCACACAAAAAATTTGCCAATGTGGATGCCGGATTCAACCTGCTCATCCGCCCGGCAATGTATGACGCCTATCACGAGGTCATTGTTGCAAATAAAGCGGATGCTCCGCTCACTACAGAATATACCGTAACGGGCCCCATCTGCGAAACAGGAGACATCATTGCAGCGGACCGGAAACTCCCGCAGCTTGCTGCCGGTGACATCATTGCGGTCCTTGATGCCGGGGCGTACGGGTTTGCCATGTCCTCGCAGTATAACTGCCGTCCCCGCTGCCCGGAGGTACTGATACGGGGGTCGCAGGTTTCTCTGATGCGCGAGGGTGAAACTGTCGGGGATATCACCGCACCTATGCGCCGCCCGCCCTGGCAGCGGTAAGGAGGCGCTGAAGCCTGTGCTGTTCCACTACGCACTGGTCGATGACCTCATAACAAAGGAAGAGTTCGAACGGCGCGTGGAAACAAAGATCGAAGAGTGCGGGGACCTCGTTGACGAGCCGACTGCAGCCATGCTGGTCATCGGCGAGCTTGGTCGCCAGCACGTGAAAATACGGGGGTTATCAGGGAAATCCAGCCTCTTTTCTTTTTTTGGGAAAGTGATGGACAAGACTGAACCAAAGGAATTTGATCGGAAAGATGGCGAGAAGGGCTGGGTTGCTACTCTGCTGCTGGCAGACGAGACCGGGACCACGCGGGTTGTGCTGTGGGATGAGAAAGCGGGAGCTGCAGTGGATATCGCGGTCGGAGATGTCCTGGAGATTATCGGGCGTCACCCGGGGAAAAGCACCACTGAGATCTACGCTCTTGCCCTGCGCAAGGCCAGCTGCGAGATTTCCTGTTCCCTCCCGAAAAACGGAGCAGCCGGGGAGAGCCTCTCGGCAGAGCCGGTGGATCTTGATGCGGTACTGATCGCACGTGAGGAGATACGGACCTTTAGTCGCAGGGACGGTACGACCGGCGAGATGATGGAGATTGTCATCGGCGATGAACGGGGCACCGCCCGGGTGGTAGCGTGGGCACCGGGACTGTTTGCAGATATCCTCCCGGGTTCATCTGTCCATATCAGTGGTGCAAAACCGGACAGGCGCAGCGCAGGGAGAGCCTACAGCCTCGATGAGAAGAGTTCGGTTGTGGTCATCGATCAGGTGATCACGGTACCGTTCATTCCGCTGTGTTCGGTCGGTGAGGAAGGGATCTATTCAATAAGGGGTGAAGTGCGGGAAGTAAAGGAGCCACGGTCTTTTACAAGCCGGAACGGATCCCAGTCCTGGGTGAGAAATATCGTGGTAAGTGACGGGAAAGATGAGCTGAAGGTTGTACTCTGGGGGGAAAAAGCACTTATTCCTGTCAGTCCCGGTGACCAGGTTGAGGTCTACCATGCGACAGCAAAACCCGGCCGTTTCGGGGGAATCGAGCTGGGTGCCGGTAGGGGGAGTTCTGTCTGTGTTCCCATGAAGGAGGTAAAACCTGTCATTTTTGAAGGAACGATCATTGCAGGGCCGGGGTGCACCTTTATTGATAATGGCACCGAACGATATCTTATAGAGGGGGATCTTCCGCACGGGGTTGAGATGCGGGTAACCGGTACCCTTTCAGGCAGCCGGATTATACCCGAATGCATTCAACCGGTTGAACTCAGGGCGGAGACCCTGCTGGAGGAACTCCAGGGATTTATGAAGGAACCTGCCGTATAAGTCACACTTTCGCCCCGCGCAGTCCGAGAGCATATAAGTCCATGTTTAACATCTTGATGTGCCATAGGAGATGTGCAAGAGATGGCCCAAGGACCTTTAGAGATTGAAGATTTACCGGGCGTTGGCCCGAGCACCGCAGATAAACTCCGTGAAGCGGGGTACCTGTCTGTGGAGAGTATTGCAACTGCATCACCGGCAGAACTGTCCGAAATTTCGGAGATTTCCGAGTCAACAGCAAAAAAGATCATCAAAGCCGCACGTGAAGCGGCGGATATTGGCGGGTTCAAGACCGGGAAAGATATCTTCGAGCAGCGAAAGGATATAAGGAAACTGTCATTCCGCGTCCCCGAACTTGATGCCCTGATGGGTGGCGGCCTGGAAACTCAGGCAATCACCGAGATGTATGGTGAGTTCGGTTCCGGTAAGAGCCAGATCGTCCACCAGATGGCAGTTAATGTCCAGCTGCCAGAAGACCAGGGAGGACTTAACGGCAGTGCCATCTATATCGATACCGAGAATACCTTCCGTCCCGAGCGTATTGAGCAGATGGTGCACGGACTTGGGATCGATAATGCAGACCCGCAGGAATTTTTAAATAACATCCATATTGCCCGGGCACATACTTCCGATCACCAGATGCTTCTCGTGGACAATTCGCGGGATCTTGCCGCGGAACTGAAGGACAGCGAGCGCCCGGTCAAACTCTTTATCATTGATTCACTCACCGCTCATTTCAGGGCGGAATATGCCGGACGGGGAACACTCGCGGCACGCCAGCAGAAGCTGAACCGTCACATGCACGAGCTCTTCAAGCTTATTGATGAGCATAATGCAGTTGCACTGGTGACCAACCAGGTCATGTCCAACCCGGCAGTCTTTTTCGGTGACCCGACAAAACCCATCGGGGGCAACATTGTCGGGCATACTGCAACCTTCCGGCTTTACCTGCGCAAGAGCAAGGGCGGTAAACGTATTGCACGCCTCGTCGATAGTCCCAATCTTCCCGAAGGCGAAGCTCCGTTCATGGTTGAGGAAGCAGGTCTCAAATCGTGCTGAAAGCGCTCCTTACCGATATTGACGGGACGATCACCGATCCGTCCCGCCGGTTGAACACCGGTGCAATCGAAGTGATCAGATCACTTGTCGATGAGGGAGTGGAGGTAGTATTAGCAAGCGGAAATACTTCCTGCTTCATGGATGCCCTTTGCAGGACGATAGGGACTAACGGGACATTCATTGCCGAGAACGGGGGAGTGTTCCGGATTGGATTTCCCGGCACTCTCCACATCAAGGGAGACCAGACTCTCTGCAAACAAGCGCTGGAGGTCGTTCAGGCGTATTACCGGGACCGGGGAAAAGAGATTGTACTCCTCAGCCCCACGTACCGTTTCACGGATCTCGCATTTGCCCGCACAGTTCCTGCCGGTGAAGTGGAGAAAATTCTCAAAGACCACAGGGTCAGAGTGATCGATACCGGGTACGCGATTCATTTGCAGGCACTCGGCATCGACAAAGGAACTGCACTGGAAGCGCTCGCACCGGAGATGGGCCTCCTGCCATCGGATTTCCTTGCCATCGGGGACTCGGTGAATGATATCCAGATGCTCAGGAAGGCGGGTATCGGAGTTACCGTGGCAAATGCCCATCCCGATACAAAGGCAGCGGCTGAATTTATTGCAGAAAAAGAATATGGAAATGGATTTGTTGAAGCGATTACCCGGTATTTTTCTTATTTCCGGGCAAGATAGCGGTCGACGACAATATAGTCTTTGATATCCTTTACCGATTCGAACGGGATTACCAGGAGTTTGTCGTCTTCCATGGTATACCCGTCAGTGACAAAGGTCTGGTCAGGGTGGACGATCATCGCCTGAACCTGGCCGGAATCAAAATCAACTCTGATATTTTTCAGGGTTCCGATAAGCTTACCGTCATTGCTCATGATCTTCTTTCTTGAAAGGCTGCGGGCAAATACACGAGTCATAAAAAAATTATGACTCGTATAAATATTTAAAGTGTTCTAAAATGGCGGGAAAAAAGAGTTTTTTTGCGTATAGTTAATTATTTGAAGATTTCAGCGGCTATGCGGACGTCAGATCCACGCAGTGTTTTCCTGCCTGCATGATCCGACATCTTTTTTGCTTCTTTTGTAATGAACACACCATACTCTTCCATTAAAACCGCAAGGGTTTCTGTAGCATCGGCACTTATCCGGCCAGCTCCGGCGTTCTTCATGATACGTTCGACTGCAGCCTGTGATAGTTCTGTCATGGTACTCAATCCTCTCGTTCGCAATTCAGCTCAAAATAGTTACCGATCCGGAATTCATAAAGAGGGGAATACCTTGATAATATCCGACTGGGTAAGGATCCCGACAGGTTTCCCGTCATCGACAACAATAAGCCGCCCTATCTTCAGTTCCTTGAACCTGCGGATAACCTCAAAGAGTTTTGTGTCCGATGGCACTTCAACAACATCCGTGGTCATCACGGCATCAACTTTTGTTGTTAAGGGCATCTCCTTTTCCACCGCTTTTACAATATCACTCATGGTGATGATCCCGGCGAGTTTTCCGTTATCGATAACTGGAGCCCCATGTATCCGATCCCTGTTGAAAAGGACCACGGCATCATGGAGGGTATGCGTACTTTTCAGGGTCTTGAGCGGGCTGCTCATGTATGCTTTTATCGATTTTTTGGGAAGGGATATCATCTCCGATGTCGCGATGAGAAGCAGTTGCTTTGATTCGTCCTTCCCGAACACCTCCCCGCGAATCAGGAGTTTGTTGACCGGGGTGGGGCCGATCGTGATCTGGTCGCCGATCTCAAAGAGTTTGGCGCTGCCGAAAAGTTTGATCACTGCATGGCAGATGTCAGGGTGGCAGAGCGTGGTAAAATCGATTTCCTGTACCGTGGCTCCGGAAATAAGTTCCCCGTCCCTGCTGATCCCGACATCATAATCACCTTCAGAAACGTTCAGGTTGAGTTCCTTGTAGGCCAGTGCAGTGGGGATATAGCCCCCTTTCGGACCGGGGACTCCGTCAACAAGTCCGATTGCCTTGAGGGCCTGCATCTGGTTGCGCACAGTTCCCGGGTTCCGCTGGATCATGTCGGCGATATCCTCGCCCTTGATGGAATGAGAATGCTGGTGATACAGGGTTATCAGGGTGATCAGGATATCTTTCTGGATCAGAGACAGGTCCATAACGATAAACCGTATAACTCTCCAATATATAAATAGGTTGGAGATTTGTGGAATTCGAACATATACCTACAGTGCCCACAGCAGATGAAATTCTGGATCGGAGCTTTCGCCGTGCGGCAAAGAAAATGAAGGAAAAGACCAACAAAGATCGCGCTAATGAAGAGTTTGTGCGGGCAGTTGGCGCGGCCATCCATGACCGGCTGGTGTATATCATCCGCGGATTCCCCGAATTTGACCAGATCCCGCGTTTTTACCGGGAGATGGCAGATATCCTCTTTGGCATGGACCGGATAAAACAGTCACTGGGTGCAGTTGGCTGGGCGGCAAAACACACAAAAATGGTGGGAAACCAGCTTGCCGTCCAGTCACGGAAATCGGATGATACAACCATCGTACGCAAAAGAACGGTCGCCCGCCTTGCCTCCATGGTGCACCAGATAGACAAGGACCTGCGATTCTTAAACGAGGTCCGGAATGTCCTGAGGAAACTTCCCCATGTGGAAGACGCCTGCACGATAGTCATCGCGGGGTACCCCAATGTCGGCAAATCTTCGTTCATCCGCCAGGTTTCTTCTGCAGTTCCGGAAGTGGCGTCGTACCCGTTCACTACAAAGGGCATCATTGTCGGACACCGTAAACTGGGAAGGGAACGGATCCAGTTTGTCGATACGCCGGGTATTCTCGATCGACCGGCAGAACAGCGGAATGCAATAGAAAAACAGGCACTATCAGCAATGATTAACGTCGCCGATATTGTACTTTTTATTCTCGATCCGTCAGAGCACTGTGGGTACCCGATGGAAGTCCAGCTCAACCTGCTCGGGGAAGTAAGAGAAATGATCGACGTGCCGCTTATTGTCGTGGCAAATAAATCCGATCTCCAGGTTGCGGAGGGTTACCTTTCCATGTCGACCGAAAAGGGGGAGGGAATTGAAGAGGTCCTCGCTGCCCTCCTTTCCCATAAACCTGCAGTTACAAAAAACCGGCCAGCGCCCAGCCTGCCAGAAACCCAAGTATAGTACCACCGTTTAAAGGTGGCAGTCCGGCCTGGGGCTTTCCTGATCCGACATATGAAAGCAGGACGGCAAGACCGGCAAGGGAACCCAGCATTGCTCCCAGCGCCGGGAGGTTGACAATGCCAAAAAGCCGCCAGCCCTGTAAAAAAACATTCGCGGAGACTACCAGTATGGAAGGCATGATCATATCTCCCATACCGATGATGAAAGCTGCCCGCTCCCCTCCATCATCCAGTTTCCCGATCCCGTCCCGGATAAAGGAATAGTCGCGGCGCTTAGGGATAACAAAAAGGATGGGGGTTTTCAGATCGATCACCCCTTCAGCGAGGGTAATCATGTGCTTTGTCTTGTAGACCGAGATCGCATCATAGACCGCGAGAAGCACGAGCAGGACAATGACCAGATAATATTCAAGAGAGGACCCGAAGATCGCTGCAACACCTGCGGCGATCAGGATACCAAGACCATCGATCACGTACCATTCAGGATATTTGTACAGGAGAACGATTGCAAGGAGGGAGAGGACTATTACCAGGGCCACCGCAAGATTGGGATCTGCTGTTACCACATTCACGAGAGCCGAAAAAATGTAAACGAAGGTGAGGAAAATGGAGATCGCTATGATCGCTGCAATCCAGCTTTTTTTCCCGTATTTTATTAACAACAGTAAAAATCCGGTGAATACCAGCAGGATCGCAATAAAGATGAACGGGTTTGCCAGTGATGTCGGATCCTCGAATGCGGTGATTCCCGCAGCCTGCACGGGAAGAGAGATCAGGATTGACCCGATTTCCACGGCAAGGAGCAGGAGCGGCATCACCAGGAAAGGGATTACTCGTTTTATATCCATTATGCGTCTCCAGGTTATGTAGTTAGATTAATTACTGTGCTCTCAATATCTAAAAGCATGGACATTCGTGAGTACTTATTTGATATCCTGCTTACCGTGGTTATGATCGTCTCCACACTCGTGCTCATCAACCGGTTCTGGCAGGATCTTACCATCGCTATCGCTGCAAGTCTTATGATGCTCTCGCTTGGCGGGCTGTTCCTCTCGCTCCAGGTCAAGATGCGCCACCTTGAAAGGAGCATCGTAATCCGGGAGCGCATATTACGCAATAATCTGGAAGATGTCTCCAGCCGCATGGCAGAGAAATACGATATGGCGATCACGCACCTGGATGAGCTTGTCGGGGAATATTCCAAGCGCATGTACCGCTGATAATTTTTTTTTACGCACGTGAATTATCATGGGTGTCGCATTACGGGATATCCTCGCGGACTACAAGAAACCGGTGACATGGGAAACGCTACCGGGCGTGGCAGCAGTGGATGCAAATAATGCACTCTACCAGTTCCTCTCGATAATACGGCAACCTGACGGGACCCCTCTCATGGACCGTCGCGGACGGATCACCTCACACCTCTCCGGTATCCTCTTCCGGGTATCGAACTTTATGGAGAAGGGGATAAAACCGGTGTTTGTCTTTGACGGGAAACCAGCCGCTCTCAAGCAGGAGACGGTTGACGGCCGCAGGAAGGTCAGGGCCGAGGCCGGTGAGAAATGGAAGGAAGCGATCGAGCGGGGGGATGAGGCCGAGGCCTACAAGCAGGCCCGCTCCTCTTCGAAGGTCGACACCACCATTATCGAAACATCAAAGGAGCTGCTCCGGCTCATGGGCCTCCCGACCATCCAGGCTCCGGGCGAAGGAGAAGCCCAGGCATCCTACCTGGCGGCGAAAGGAGAGGCACGCTACGTAGTCTCCCAGGATTACGATACCCTCCTTTTCGGTGCACCCACGCTCGTCCGGAACCTTACGGTCAGCGGCAAGCGGAAGATACGGGGACGGCAGATCACCGTGAACCCTGAACGACTCGTCCTTTCAGAAGTGCTCGACGGGCTTAAACTGACCCGCGGGCAGCTGATCGAGATCGGCATCCTCATCGGGACAGATTTCAACCCGGGTGTAGAAGGGGTAGGTGCAAAAACCGGGCTGAAGATTGTGCAGCGGGGAGAGTTTGACGCAAAGATCCATGAGAAACTGCCGGACTTTGACCCTGCACCCGTTATGGATCTCTTCCTGCACCCGGACGTGACGGACGAGTATACCCTTGCCTGGGATTGTCCCGATATCCCCGGCATCAAGAAAATGCTCTGCGGGGATTATGATTTTTCTGAGGAACGGGTGGAAAAGGCGCTGGAGAATTTTTGCGTGAAGGCCGGGCAGAAGACGCTGGAGAGCTGGTTTTAGATCCTGACATGCTTCATCGGGATAAAGATCCGGGAGTTGTCTGGAGTGGCGGCAATCCGGAATATTGTTCTGACGGGGACGATGGTAAAATTCATGCACATCAAACCATCGTGATAGATCCATTGAGCGACGCAGATATTTCCGATGATTTTTCTAAAAATAGAGAGATCTCCTTTATCCAAAGACCATGCTCAACCCGAGAAGCAGGTTTATCACCATCAGGGCAAGGGTGAGATAACCCATAGAGATGTGAATGGTCCGCAGGAGCGGCTTGTTGTGTTTCACGTACGCCCGCCCGATTCCCATCGTCAGCACAATGACGAGGGCAAGGGCAAACCCGCCCCCGATGATTCCGTGAAGACTCCGGAAATGAGACCCCCCTGAGGCTCCGACCATGTACACCGCAACCCCGAGACCTGCGACAATAAACGCAGAACCAATATGAGAGAGTAATTTGTGCATCCGGAACCACGGTGTCCACTTCCTCTGGAACCGTGCGATAAAGGCAGACGTCGCAATGCAGACGAAGCCTGCGGTCATGAGTCCCATATGCAGTAGAAGAATTGGCGGGATTCCCGATTGAGCTGCGGCTGTTCCCCCGGCAGGCACCAGGACCGTTTCCGTGAGCGATCCACCCTTATTGCAGCTCGCATTCACTTCCAGCAGGTCCCCGCTTTTTGCCGGGACGGTATACAGGTAGGTAAATGTCCCCGCCGTTGGCTGGCTTGTATAGTTCGCTAAAATAAGTATCGCAGCCCCTGAACGCACCTCGACAATGTCAATATAGTGATCAGCAGGATCGCGGACAGCATGGGTGATAGTGACGGACAACTCGCTCGTTGAAGAGGTGTACGTCAGGTTAAGGGCAGAAGGCGGATGTGCGGCAACCGGGCTGATCAGCAGGGCCGGGATTACCAGCAGTGAAATAACCAGGTACAGTGTTAATGGTGACTTTTCTCTGACTGTTTTAAGAAGGACGGTCATTTTTACTCCAGAATCTTTCGGATTCTTATAGGATGAGGAGGACTCCGTAGAATCCCGGAATTTTTAATTATTTCTTTTCTTCCCATCAGGAATTAAAAAAGATTGTGTTTGATAGTCCCCGGTGAATCACGATTGCGAGTCTATGTCTGTGAAGGTGTCCCGCATCAGGGCAAAACAAAAGGTCGTGAAACCTCAGGTCAGATCAACAGGTGGTGTTCTCTTATTTCCGTGAGCTTTTTACGGCAAACAGCAGTGCCACCAGCACACCGGCAGCTACGGTTGAAGGAAGGAACCCGGGTACCCTTGTCCCGCTACCGGCAGGGACCAGCACGACATCCACGGTCGCCATCTGATCAGCGGTTACCAGGACCGTCAGATTTTGCGTGACAAATCCATCTTTTGCCACGCTGAACGTGTGGTTGCCGGGAGTGAGATTCGGGAGCGTTGCTGGCGACATTCCAGCTGTTGAAGCGTCAAGTGTAAGCCGGGCACCTGCTGGCGTCGTATTGACAAAAAGAGACCCGGTCAGCATGACGAGGGTCGCGTTGACTTCAGACACGCTCCCGGCCTGCACGGTAACGGGTGTTGACAGTCCCGCGTAGCCGAAATGAGTGAAAGTTACATTATAGGTACCTGGTTCAAGACCACTGATGATGAGCGGAGTCATTCCCTTATACACGTTATTGACAACAACGGACGTCCCGTCCGGAATTGAACTGAGGTCCATTGAACCTGCCTCGACCGGCTCATGAGGCTGGCCGGACCCCCCGCTGATCCCTGCAGTGATGAAGGATTCCGAAAGGATAATGGAGATGGTGCGGTAACCAACCGTCGAAAGGCGGGAGACGTCAGCCGGGCCGTCGGCGACCCAGACAGTATAGCTGCCGGGATCGAGCCCCGGCGCCCCGGTATTCCACAGGTAAACCCAATGACCGTTCCCGTCTACATCTGCCTGGGTTGCCCCACCCTGGTCTGCATAGCGGTTGATGTTGTCCAGCGCTACGCCATTTGGCGGGAGGTTTGGTCCGGTCATGAAGAGATAGACGGTGTTGCCGGTATATGAGTACCCCGACAATGTCACGACATCCCCCAGGTATGCCTGCGTCTGCCCTGATACAACAGCCCCGGAAAAGAAAAGGAGGATGGCAATAAGCGCGACCATCCCGCGGGTTGAGATCCGGACAATTTCTGGCATGATGTTCTCGCAGTACTCCATTACAGATCAGCACCGGCCCGGTAGTTCGGGCAGAAATCCATGCTTTGGATAAGTATGGAAGTTCTGGAATCCGATAATATAATCCTGCCGCTGTTGGAGGGCAATGTCTGGTAGCTGGGAATAAACAATGCACATGGGTATTGTTGCAGAATGCACAAGCGACCGGTGAGGCATATCGATCTTTTTAACCTGATGAATCTCCGCGCAGCAAAGTTCTGCTGTTCTGGCTCCAGCAATCCTCGAATTCTTTTATTCTCAGGCAATCCATAGGGTATTTTCAGGGCAGGTTACCAGTTCATGGACTCATCCCTGAGGATACCGGCAGATCCATGAAATAGTTACAGGATAACAAATCCAAAAGTTGAAAATGGTAAATTGATCTTACCTGAAGTTCAGGTCCATACATTTTTCAAAGCACTGTGCTGCTTCGTTGATCTGCCCGATTTTCTTCAGGCTCATCCCTTTGTTAAACCAGGTCTCTGCATCGTCAGGATCGATCTGAAGTGCTTTGTCATAGGATTCGATCGCATGTCTGGCATTATCGAGGCAATCCTGGCAATTTCCCAGTAATGTAAGTGCATGGGCATTCTTTGAATACATATCGAGTGCCTGTTTAAGGTAACTCACGGCTGTAAAATGGTCTCCTGCCATTGCTCTTTCCTGAGCCTGCCTGACAAGATACTCTGATTCCATTCTGGCATTGTTCATTCCAAGTGCTTCCATAGTTCTCTTCCCGCCACGGATCCACTCCCTCAATCTTCCGCGACAGAACTCACTGATTTTTATCAATTTATATCAATATGCACAATAGTAGTGCAACAGTTTTTGCAAGAGGAAAATGCCGTGCGAATATTTTAAATAGGAAAACGTGAGGCATTCCGGGTTATGGAAATTATTCCTTATAAAGAGAAAAAATCATGCCTGATTTGTTTATTACCGGCTAAAAATAATGCATGGCATTAGAGACTTAACAATCCAACCCGATGACTGTCATCCATGTGCGGTAATTTATCTTTACAAACAACAACAGCAATAATAACCGGGTGATAAAATGGGCGTTTTCCGTTATACAGACAAATATGGTGCCCCGACAAAGGAGCAAAGGGAACGGTACCTGACCGGGAAGAGCGAAGAGCACCATTTCGGACCTGGCGGCCAGATCGTGCTCATCGAATATTACGAAGCAGCATATCTCAAGGATGATATCGACGATATCAGGATCCTGTTCACCGGATTCAGGGATAAACAGAAGGCTCGTGAAGAGATTAAACAGTTGATACACCGTCACGAACACGGAGAGCCGGATAAAAATCTGTTTAAAACAGCCCGAAAAGCTGGCGGAGATTCAAAGCCGGCAGATCGTAAATCCGGATGATTGAAACAGGCAGCCTGTCGCCCACCGAATCCCGCATTCTCCTGTCTCATACACCTAATAAGCTGATTACCCCACCTTGTTCAACTGCCCGGATCCCATTTTTTCAGATACTCCCCGGAAAAAATGATCCCACATTCGCAATCCACGGGAAAGAAAAATCCTCTGGGTCTCTGGTGTGGCAGATTGTCGGATCCTCATTATCCGATTACCTGTTCTATTGAAATTTGCATGGCAATTGAGCGTGGCGCAGACAGGTCTCCGCTTGCCAGGGACCGGGTAAATTAACCCATTCTCATACGATCTCAGGGATAGGAAGTCACCTACTTGAGACGGAAGAAAAAGTCCGATACCGCATCATTTTGTAATTCCTGCGAAACAAATCTGATCAAGCCACCTTCAACTGCCTGAAGGACAATTTTATTCCGGTATCTTGACCCTTTATAATTGTAATGAATATACCATTGTCCTTCACACGTCCGTATTTTTTTATGATAAAACATCATAGTCCCGGAAAGACTTAACAGGTTGCCGGGATCGTCGAGTTTATAAAATATCTCATCTGGTACACCTAAATTGGTACGGTCACCGCAATACAGTTCAAAAGGCCCGTCTATTACTTCATTTGAGACCTGATGCCGTACCGGTTTGTTCTGAATATCCTTTCGGGTATCATTTTTTTTCCCGAAGAGCCACTCTTTAAATCCCATGGTGTACACCGGATCTCCGCCAATCAGATCGGGGATCTTTTTTTTCCCGGTTTTTGTTACCCGACAGGCATGATCGTAAATAATTGCATTTTATATGCTGCACCTGCATGTTCAATACATTTTCGATGATTTCCAGCCCGATGTTCCTGTCGCTACAGACGAATCAGTTCCAGTCCATCTTTGCCCGATAACAACGCTTCTTTTCGTATGAATCTCAGGGACAAAAATTATCCATCCAGTATATTGAAAAGGAAATATTATAGAGTCTTTTCCCAGCATCAGATTCTGAAACGAATTTTGAAAACATTGTTCCGTCACTGAAAAAAAGAAGAGCGGGTCAACGAGCATCTCGGATCTGGCATCTTTGGTTCAGAGAGCGAAAAGGTTTCTTTTTGTTCAGGAATCAGCCTGCTTTCCGGTATTCCGGTCAGTGATCCCGTCTTCCTTCAGGTGCAATTCGATCCTTTCCTGGCGTTTCATCATCTCTACGAGGACTGAGAAGACCACAGCTTCGAGCGGATCATCGCAGCCGATGAACGCTTCGCTCGAGTGCATCTTTGCAAGTTCCACCAGTTTGCTGCCGTACTGCTGGTCTTCCTTTTTCAGGGCCCGTGATGACCGGCCCCAGCGGCCGGCAATACTATTTACTCCCTGGCGGACACTCTCGAAACTCCTTCCCATTATGACACCTCCAGAGTCCGCTGCGCGTACGGGAGGTTTTCCCGGTACCGATGCGAATGGTAGCTGCGATGCAGTGTCGTCCCGGCCAGGTCGTCGGCCGGCGCGATCTCGATGATCCGATCAGCCTGCCGCATCAGCACAGAGAATGAGCGGTCGATGGAGGGGGCGTACAGGATCACGAGCGATTCACGGCCGATATCCCTGAGCATGCCCGCAATCTGTGGCATCATTTCCTCTCCGCCTTCAAAAAGCGTCGGGTCGTGCTCAAGGAGGAGGACCGTATGACTCGCCTCTTTCAGTATGGTGAAGAGCTGGTGAGCCGTGAAAGCCCGGCAGACTTCAAAGTTCTTTGACGAGCGGTTGATCGAAGAGAGGAGGCGTGAGTAATTGCCGCTCACGTACAGGAAGAGGAACCGCTGGAGATCCGTGTTGGTGTTGAGTGCGGAGACCATCACCTTCTCGGGGGCGATTACCGCGGTATAGGTGCAGGGATGGAGTGTCATTCCCTTGCGGAGTTCGATCAACATAGCACCGGATCACTCCTCCATCCGGTGGGATAAGGCTCAGGCCTGAGGGGGGTGAAAGTGGACCATTAAGCCGCCGCCTGTTCAAGTCCCGTGATTCAATTTTTTTTTTGAAACTGTAGTCGAAAGAATAAAAAATGGGTAAAGTGTTATTTCAGCCCTGTTTTTTTTTCGTACAATTTTCTGTAAATAATCTCCAATAAATAATTATCACGCTCCAGGGGGCTTCGGCAGTGCCTCTGCCCCCGCCGCTGTGGCGACCCCCATAATGCGATAGGCCTGTATACAGGTTCAATCACACAGAAAGTGATGCATGAAAATTCTTGTGACTTTTTATTTCAATTTCAGTCACAAAAATTAATTCGGAAAAGCCGTCATAAAAATAAAAAATTTTTGGGGTTGAATTGATCCATTACCTTTGGTTATTAACTGCTCTTTGGAATTCGGACCTCAAGAGTATAGGATTTAATGTGTTTTGTCGTAATCACAAAACTATACTCTTTATTTCCCTCGTAGAATTTCTGTTTCCACGGGCGGGGATCGATACCTGATTTTGTCCAGAGGGTTTTGTCAAGTCCCCCGGGGGGTTCTATTGTCTCCACAACCGTATCGGAATTTGTTTTATCGATGACCTGAATCGAAAGATACGGAAAAACCGCAGAGTTCGATCCCGACGCCGAGACTGAATCCTGTCCTCCTGCAGTAAGCGGATCTGCTGTATACCAGAGCTCCCAGTACCCGGTCGGGACAGAAAAGGTATCCGACGTCTTGCCCGACTGGCCGCTGACCGTTACCAGAGTGGTCAGTCCGGGACTCTCAGGAAATGCCGAGGTCGGGGTTGAGGTTGGAGTTGGCGTGGGTGCCGGAGTAATAGTTGATGTGGATAAAGGTGTTGGAACTCCGGAAACAACAGGCTGGCTTGTCTTGACGGGAGGGACAGGGCTGCCGGAGGTAGTTTGTTGCGTACACCCGGTTACCAGAATGAAAAAAATCAGGGCGATTGCAAGAAGCAGCGGGATTTTCATACTGTGACTGTACTTCTTCAAGGAATTAATAGTTGTATGAACAGCGGAGTTTATTCTTCACCGTTCATTCACGAGTACGGTTAATGGTGCCAGATGTATCCGGCATCACCGTTTCAAGTTCTGCAGCTCACGAATCCGGGATAATTTTATTAAAAATTCAGGAAAAAACCAAGCCTCTTATACTCTTCCTGACGATCGACTGGACAAAAAGCACCTGAACATCGAAAATTGTTCTGAGGGTTTTCCCTTATATTCTGGGAAGGAGATGATTCGTGACGAGCGTGGCCCCAATCCAGATTCCGTATGCCCCGCCAAGGGTCATGAGGAGACTGAACCGGGACATCAGGAAATAGAATGCCAGCAGGAACACCATGGTGGGGATCACAAACCAGAATGTCGAAATGACAAGTTCCTGGGCTGTCTGCCTCCCTGCCTCAGACCAGGTGAAGAGGAACGCAAGTGTCGTGATCATCGGCGCCGCAGCCAGTATGCCGCCATACCGGGGATCTATATGCTCGGCGAGCACGGTCACCCCGACAATGATACTTCCGCCGATAATAAATTTCAGGAAGGTATAGAGGTAGTCCATCGTGTGGAGTATTTCCCCCGGAGATTAAATACTCTTAGCTGGTTTACTCTTTGGTCGTGAGCAAACCTTCTCAGCTCATCCTGACTAAGGGGTCCTTCAGGCTCCCGGAACCTAGCTGTTTTTGCCTGATGGTTATCCATCCGACGACGATAGATTCAGGAGGGGTTTCCGCTGAAAGACATGATCCAGCGTATCAGGGACATGCATTCACTCACGTACATTCTCCGACGGTGACATCTTTCCCGGGTACTGACTTTTCTTGTTTTTGTTGCAAAAAACGATGCAGTTTTACACACTTTTTCCAGGAACGCGTTTTCCGCTCGATTTACGCCAAACTGGGCGATTTCCTTTGAGATATAAAACGCTAATGTACGCTAATGGAGGGCAAAACTCAGGGTGGCTGGATAGGTAGCACGGTCAAAGGGACAGGAAGGGCATTATGGGGCATACAATCAGATCGTCTTCACATCGGACCGAAACGGAGGCAGGATTGGGGAGATCAGGATGTATCTTCCCGTGCTCATCTTATCACATATTGGTCAGGTTCTGAAAAGAGCCAGAATTATAGAATTGTCGTATTATTACCGTCTGGAGAAATAGTATGTATTTCGGTTTCAGGAATTCTCACTGATGAGATCATTATTTCCTTCAGGTTACGGTATTTGTTGAAATTCTCCGTATCGGTGAAAAATCCAAAATTGTATTCACGGCGCTGGGAAACGACCGTTTTTATGGTATATGCCGATGGGAAGTATGTTGCACCTTCCGGTAATGTGACATCATAGCTTGCTGCCATCCCTGTTCCGCTTGCAAAAAATTTGTAGTTGCCCAGGTAGTTTGCTGCGGATAAATCCCGGTAATCTCTTTGAAACATTTCCCTGTACCGTTCAATGGTAGGATTAAGGGTGAACGTTCCGGCTCTTTCGAAATCCTTGATGAGTGCGACGAATTTTTTGGTATTATCCGGGCTTGTAATCGTGACGAAACGGTACGGTGTTCTGAAACGCGGATCGTTGAATACATAAAACGGGCCGACGGGGTAGGGAGTGTCCGTCGGAGTATCTATTGTCCAGGTAGACGGATACTCAACGCTGAAGTCGTTGTCATAGTAAAATTCGAATGTAATCTGGGACACATCGGTAGGATCTGCCGGTGGGGGGAGAGTCGTCTCCGTTGGGATGACAGCCGGAGTTGTTGTGGCCTCAGGTGACGTTGTTGGAATTATCGTGGTGGTTGTTACTGGCGGGCTGGCAGTGGTCGGCACCGGGGTTGTGGAGAATGTTGACGGAACGGACACTTCAGGTGCGGGCTGGTTTGTACAGCCAGCGGTAAAAATAATCGCTGTAACGAGGAAAGCAAGAATTATTCCGGAATAGTTTCTCATGCTATTTTTACATGATATTGTTTATGGTTAATCGTTGTTGTGATTCAGGACATTTTTACCCGGACTAACGTTCGGTTAGATTAGTCAGAGTTGTATTCACCTCCCTGATGCTTTGCTGAGATCGGGTGAAATAAGCCCGAATAGGGCTCCGATTCTCTCATTGATTTTCATCTGCCCTATCGAAAAAACCCGTAAAGCTCTCCGTTTCTGTTCGTGTGGAGAATGCGCCCAATTATTGCACTGTTTGGCAAAATACGGCAGGTTTGCACCTCAGATAGCGGCTCGTGAAGCCTCTTGAACCCTGCTGGTTTTACCTCTTGGTTTATTCCACCGGCTATCACAAACCCTTCCAGAACGCGGATATGAGGTTCTTTTTTTCCCATTGATCTTCAAAAGAGTGGGTTTTTAGTAAAAAAATGGATAGAGGGAGAGACAGCCCCGTTCCCTCTGGCAGGTGAGTCAATAAAAAAACAAGATCACCGGAGAAAGGGAGACCCCCGACAACGACTCCCTACTGAGATCCTGGAATCAGATCAGTTGTTCCTGTCGGGACACACATAAGTCGGGCAGGCTATGCCTGTTTCTTAAGAGCAATTTTCCGGTTCTGTTTTACTTCGGCATAATCGGGGTTGATGGCAATCGCCTTGTCATACGAGGCAACCGCTTCTGTATACCTTCCGAGTTCATGGAGCGCGACGCCGCGGAAGTTCCATGCATAGGCATCATCCGGGTTGATGGCGATGGCCTTATCAAAAGATGCGAGGGCTTCGGCAGGCCGTCCGAGAATACCCAGCTCGGCCCCGCGGATGAACCACGCACTGGCGTCATCCGGAGTTATGGCAAGACCTTTGTCATATGAGGCGACCGCTTCGGCATCCCGGCCGAGTTCAACGAGTGCCCACCCGCGGTTGTTCCACGCATCGGCGTAATCCGGCTGGATGGCAATTGCCTTGTCATACGAGTCGAGCGCTTCGGCAGGCCGGCCGAGCTCACCGAGCGCCACGCCGCGACCGTTCCACGCTTCGGCATAATTCGTGTTGATGGCAATCGCTTTGTCGCACGAGGCAAGGGCTTCGGGATAATGACCGTTTTTGAAAAAATCAGAACCTTCCTTATAATAGTGCTCAGCTTGGTCGTCCATGAAGTATGGTATACTGTCCGGATAATCACTGTTGTGATAGACCTAAGTCTGATGCTTTGACCAGACTAAACCGAGATAAAAAAATGGATTGATGCAGGTACAGACCATGCCTGGCGATGAAATTCAAAACGTTCGATGAGGGATAAAATCGGTGCGGGAGCTGGCATTTGTAGTGATCTTTTTACTCATAGACGTTAAACGTACTGGAAATAATTAACCACTTTTTTGAACTCGATCACCCCGGATCCCAATCCGGTCATTCACTTCTTCCATTACCCTCCTTGTGGAAATTCCTTTTTTTAACCGCTGATCCGAAGAACAATCATCGATTGATTTATAAAACATCATTATGCCTGATAATTCCTCACCGACGTTTGGCGAAATGATGGCATACCTATTCTGTGTGATTGTTTCAACCGCAATGAACTGGTACCTTTTATTATCGATATTCGCACCGTGCTTACCCTGCACGGAAAAAACACTGGAATATTTCCTTCTCGTTCCCTTTTGTCTGGTATTTACCTGGTCCATGCTCAGGCTGTTCAAAATGCTATTCCCGGCCAGGGCAGAATCCTGCACGGTCTGTTCTTTAATCTCCTGAGATACCATCATTTTATCGATAGGAAATGTCCTGCCATTTGACCGTCCCAAATCAAAGTGTATAAACCCCGGCACGGAATATTTTTAGTAATAACCCGACATAAGATTCCCGTACGAACCCGGCATTTCTTTCAGACTTCACCAGAGAACGGTGACCCCCATGCAGTTGAAATCCTGTAAAAAGACCTACAATATTGAGACGCAGCGTGCTGCTCCCCTCGATGAGACTCTCGCACGCATTGAACCCAAAGTGCCAGCCGCAGGAATTACAAGAGTTGCTGATATCACCAATCTGGACCGGATCGGTATACCGGTCTTCTCCTGCATCCGCCCGACTGCCGAAGCCGGGGCTATCACGGTATATAACGGTAAAGGTGCGACGGTAGAGGAATCACGGATATCGGCGATCATGGAAGGGATTGAGCGGTATTCTTCGGAGCTGCATGACCGCAGGGTTCACTTTGCACCCTATATGGAGATGTTCGCACACGGGCGGGTGCTGGATCCAAAAGATCTGATCCTTCCCAAAGACCCGGATCTGGATCGGGCGCTTCCCTGGGTTGAAGGGTTCGATATCGCCAATGATGATGAAGCGGTTTTTGTCCCTGCACACGCCGTCTTCCACCCGCTCCCCCAGAAGTACCGGCAGCTCTTCCGCACCAATACCAACGGGCTCGCATCCGGAAATACCCTGGAGGAGGCGGTCTTCCATGCCCTTTGCGAGGTCATCGAACGGGATGCATGGTCGCTTGTCGAAGCCTCGCGGGATACCGGGGCATCCGTTGTCAATATCGATGATACAGCCTGCCTCGGGATGCAGAAGAAATTTGCCGATGCACAGGTTGATGTGCGGGTGAGGGATATCACCAGCGATATCGGGATACCGACTATGGCTGCAGTCGCTGATGATGTCCTGCTCAAGGATCCGATGCTCCTCACCATCGGTATCGGCACCCATACGAGCGCACGGATTGCCGTGATGCGTGCGCTCACCGAGGTTGCCCAGAGCCGCCTGACCCAGATCCACGGTGCAAGAGAGGATACTACCATCGCCGAACTTCGCAAAAAGATGGGGTATGACCGTGCAAAGCGGATAAATGCGTACTGGTTCAGGGATAACGGTGTCGAAGACTATAACCGGATCGCATCCTGTGACAGCGATGATTTCCTCACCGATATCCGGTTCATCATCGAAGCACTGAGAAAACAGGGACTCGACCGGGTTATCGTGGTCGACCTCACCCGTGAGGAGATCGGGATTCCGGTCGTCAGGGTAATTGTTCCGGGGCTCGAAATCTTTGCGATGGACCCGGAGCGGCGGGGGCAGAGGGCGGACAATGCAAAAGATCATCGTCTTTCTCGGCCCCAGTCTTGAACAATCAGCGGCAGAAAAGATCCTTCCCGCAGAGTACCGCCCGCCGGCAAAACGAGGCGACCTTATTGCAGCAGCCAGGGATGGCGCGACTATCATCGGGCTGATCGATGGTGTCTTTCACCAGGAATCTGCTGTTGCTCACCGGGAGATCCTTGCAGCAATAAAACATGGGATACAAGTAATCGGGGCATCGAGCATGGGTGCACTCAGGGCCGCAGAGATGGACACCCTTGGGATGGTGGGCATCGGTGAAATATACCGGATGTATAAGAGCGGCGAACTGGAGTCTGACGATGAAGTGGCCCTGGTATTCGATCCGTCTTCAGGCCTTGCGCTCTCAGAGCCGCTCATCAATATCAGGTTCACCCTGAAGCTGGCACGGGATACCGGGATTATCGATCCGGATGCACATGATGCCCTCCTCATTTCAGCCCGTTCCCTGTTCTACCCAAAGCGTACCTACCGGGCAATAGTGGCCGGTGCAGGCGATACGATGGATGAAAAGGCAGGTGAGCGTTTCCTGAACTGGGTCACCAGCGGTGCATGCGACCAGAAGAGAGAGGATGCGGTTGCTGCGCTGGAGTATATCCGGGATAGCTTGGACTGATATACTGATGATGGCACCTCTTTATTCCCGCCCCAACAGGGTTTTAAGGAACCGAAACGATTTTCAAACAAGGTTATCAGACATTTTACCTGCATTTTCTGGTCTGATCAGTCCACTTTCAGAGGGATTATTAGCATTGGTTGAACCGGGCTCTCGAGAAAACCTCGCTCTTATGTGAATTATGGTTAGTTAGATTGCAACGGATTTCCACAGATATCACACAGGGGATGCCACAGTGGCGGGGGCAAAGCCCCCAAGAATGTTAAAAATGATAATTTCTCCAGAGCCTGGACAGGATTTTTATGTGTGATTCCTGACAACAACCCAGAAATCCGAGTCCCAGTCAAGAGTTATCGAAGAGCTGCCCAGGACCTGGCCTGTAGCTGGATCTGCTGCCGTCACGGTAACAATGACCGGTTCAGACGTTGACAGGGGTTTTTCAATAAACGACCAGTAAAGCTTTTCTCCATGGTTGGTAACCGGATTTCCCCGCTCCTGTACTGTGTAATTCACCGGCCCCCAGGACAGGAAGTACCCGTACGTGGCGTTCCACGTAATTATCGCATCTGCGGGGTCAAACCCACTCGCATTCACGTCAATCCCGACACCAACGGTCGATGACATCAGGGGAGAGTAACGTTGTGGGCTCGCTGTAAGCCGCAGGGAAGTATGAGATACTTTGGTAATAGAAACCGAAGGAATGACCGAACATATCCCGTTCACGCACCCGCACCTGCCGGCACCGCAGTCCAGCGGTCCCTCGCAGGAGGCAGTACAGAGTAAATTGCATACATGGACTGATGCCTGGTTCATGCAGCTTGTCGGGTGACAGCACTGGGCCGGTACGCAGTCAGTATCAGCAGTACAGGTCTGGTTTTCAAGGGGAATTGTAGTTACAGCCGTAGTAACCGGAGTAATGATAGTTGTTGCATTCGGGGATGGGGGAGTAACTGCTGTGCACCCGCCCAGCAGTATCAGCACGATGCAGATGACAGAAAATACAATCGCAGGTTTGTCCATGGAAGGGAATTATCGGTTATAAGATTATTAAACAAGGCGGAACTGCATCAGGAGTTCTTCCCGAACGGCAAGTGAAAATTCAAAGGATACATACTCCATTAACAGGGCTTTTTTTAATCCTGAAAATTCCTCACTCCACCTTCGCCCACACGTACGCGAACCGCTGGAATGCAGTTATATGGCCGAAGACGCCGAACAACACCAGCAGCCATCCCAGCCAGGTGAGACCATAGATTTGCATAGGAAGCAGCAGACCGATGACACCAACCACCAGGATCAACACGAGCCGGTCCGCTCTCCCGAGAATTCCGCCATAGTATCTCCCGACACCCACGGCCTGCGCCTGGGTACCAAGATATGAGGACATCAGGACCCCGGTCAATGCAAAAACCCCGATCTGCCAGGGTACCAGTCCCCCGGCAAAGATACCGGTGATGATGAAAATATCGGCATAGCGGTCGACAGCATGGTCAAGGAAATCCCCACGGAGGCTCTGGGTCTTCATCGCCCGTGCAACGGCACCGTCCATCGCATCGCAGAATGCGTTCAGAGCAACAGCAACAATTCCCCAGAGTTCCAGCCGGAAATAAAACAGGAAGCCGGCGGCTGCCGATGCAAGAAAGGCGGCAAGGGTGAAAAAATTTGCATTCATCCGGCACTTTATTGCAATGGATACCAGCGGGTCAAAAAAGACCTGTGCCTGCGAGCGGTACTGGTCGAGGGTCATAATCCTGCCTCGAGAAATGCTGACCAGTCGAGATGGCCAAAGTCAGCGGGGATCTCGCCTCTGAAAAAATGCTCAATCCTGTCGGCACAATACGCTGCGTCACGATCCGTCGTATCCAGTTCAAGGATCTGTGACGGATCATGCCTTTCAACGGTCTCGATCAGGCATGAATCCAGGGCCTCTGCTTCGGCATTCTCGCGGATCTTTTCTTCGCGGTATTTCCGGAGGGCAAGGCGGACCTTCAGGACATCAGGACGGCAACGGAGGACAATAATCAGGTCACAGGGAAGCAGGTGTGCAAAGTGCCCCTCAACAAAACCATCGACCGGTACAAATTCTTCTGCCCATCGCTCTACATCGATGAGCCGGGTGTCCCTTTCCTCATCTATACCGGTTACATACGGCCCGACCGTATCGGTCAGGTGGATAACGGTATACCCCCGGTGGGCAAGCTCAGTCCCGATCAGGGATTTTCCCGTGCCCGGTGTTCCGGTTATTCCGCACATCATAAGGTGTTGATCACCTGGATGAACTGCTCATTTTCCCAGTCATCGCCGATACTTACCCGGATATAATTATCGGGAAGACCTGCAAAACTCCTGCACGAGCGAACGACAACCCCGTGCCGGGCGAGCTCCGCTGTCATCTCGTCACTGGAACGGGGAGCGACATCGATCATCACAAAGTTTGCGTCAGAGGGGAGGACCGGGTACTTTACTTCCGAGATAAATCGCTTCCTCCACTGCCGGACCTGGGCGATATACCGCTGTGCATGGTCCTTGTCAGGGAGTGCTGCAGCTGCTGCCGCGGCAGAGACCGAATTGACCGCAAAGGGTGTACTTGCACGCTGGTACCAGGGAACAAGCCACCGTGGTACAAAAGCATACCCGACACGCAGCCCGGCAAGCGAATGGACCTTGGAAAAGGTCCTGCCGAGAATAAGGTTCTCGTATTTTTTCATCAGCGGGAGATAGTCATAATCCGAGAATTCAACGTACGCATTGTCGAGGAAAAGAACCCCTTCGATTCCTTCCAGCAGTCCGGCAACCTGATCGGGAGGCATCGCGTTGCCCGTGGGGTTGTTGGGGGAGCAGACCACCACAATCTTCGCCTTTCCACCCGCGCGGATTAATTTTTTTATATCGACCGAGAAGTCGGCCTCACGGGACACGGTGACAATCTCTGCACCCTGCCCTGTGGCGGCGAGGGCATAGAATGAGAAGGTGGGAGTTGAGACCGCTACCGTTTCCCCGGGATCGACCAGCGTACGAAAAATTGTCTCGATGACCCCGTCCATCCCGACCCCGCTGACAAAGTTGTAATCACCGTAATATTTCCTGAGCGCATTCATCAGGACATTGACCCGCTCATCGGGATACCGGTTCACCTGCAGTAATGCCTTCTCGGCAGCTTCCCGTGCAGCAGGAGAAAGGGGCTCCGGGTTCTCGTTGCTTGCGAGCCGGGCGATCCTCCCGATACCGTACTCACGGGCAATATCTTCCGCTTTCTTTGCAAAGACGTAGCCGCTCTTTTTTTTATAGCCCGGTCGAACCAAGTGCTCCATGAATCACCCTGACCACACGGTCGATCTCCGCGTCAGCGATAACAAGAGGCGGGACAAGCCGGAGGTTCCCGTCTGCTGCACAATTGACCAGTACACCATCTCCTGCACACTTCTTCTGGATTTCCGGACATCTGTCGCCCAGGGTGATGCCAATCATCAGGCCGCGGACCCGGGGATTATATTTTTCCAGGCCTTTCCTGAACCTTTCTCCTTTCCTGCTTACGTCGGGCAAAATCTTCTCGATTACCCCGATAGTTGCAAGTGCGGCTGCACAGGCCAGGGGCCCTCCGGCAAATGTGCTCCCGTGTTCGCTCTTTTTGAATTCGAGATCTTCTCTGGCCACCAGTGCACCCATCGGAAAACCGCTCGCGATTCCTTTTGCGAGCGTGACAATATCAGGTTTTGCCTTCGTGTGCTGGACTGCAAGCCATTTTCCCGTGCGTCCCATCCCGGTCTGGACTTCATCGGCGATCATAAGGGCACCGGTACTGTCGCATATCTCGCGGATGCCCTCAATGAAGGAATCGGGAGGAATAATGATCCCCGCTTCACCCTGTATCGGTTCGACCAGGACCCCCGCCGTGTCACTATCCACGGCTTTTCTGAGACCGTCGAGATCTCCATACCCGACAAAGGTGCAATGCAGTCCCAGGGGTTCAAAGGGTTCGCGGATCGCGGGTTTGTGCGTGACTGCCAGGGAACCTACGGTCCTCCCGTGGAACCCGTGGGTGAAAGCAACAAATTTTTTCTTCCCGGTCCTGATCCGGGCCAGTTTCAGCGCACCGTCGGTCGCTTCTGCCCCGGAGTTGGAGAAGAACGCCTTGTGCATCCCGGTAATCTCAACAAGTTTTTTTGCCAGGTCTCCCTGGTGGGGGATGTAATAAAGATTGGAGCAATGGATGAGTTCATGGGCCTGGTCGCAGATTGCCTTTACTACTGCCGGATGGCAGTGTCCGGTACTGCAGACAGCAATGCCGGCAACGCAGTCGATATACTCCTTTCCTTCCGCATCCCATACCAATGACCCCTTGCCTTTCACAAGTGCCATGTCACGCGAGAAAGCGGGCATAAAGTAGCGCTCATCAAGCGCCTTGAACTGGCTGGTTTTGTCCATGCAAATCCCTTTTCAATGTGTTTCGTGTGTCCTGTTATTATTCATATTCGATAGTTGCCGGAGGTTTTGCCGTAACATCATACACCACACGGGCAACACTCGGGATATCAGCGGTGATCCGCGACCCGATCCTCATCAGGTGCTCAAACGGGATTTCGATCGGATCCGCTGTCATCCCATCCCGTGAGTTTACTGCACGGATCGCGACAATCCAGCCATGGATCCGGTTGTCTCCCTTGACACCGGTTCCAAGACCGAGAAGTGCGGCAAAACACTGCCACGGCCGGTATTGTTCTACCAGCTCCTCTTCAACGATCCAGTTTGCTTCCCGTATCACAGCGACCTTCTCCTGAGTTACTTCTCCAAGCACCCGCACGGCAAGCCCGGGACCGGGAAACGGCATCCGGTGCTGGATCTCTTTTGGAAGGCCCAGTGCTCCTGCAACTTCACGGACCTCATCCTTGTAGAGATCACGGATTGGCTCGATCACTTTGGTAAACTCCATGTGCAGCGGCATACCACCGACATTATGGTGGCTCTTGATACCCCCTTCACTCTCGATACGGTCCGGGTATATGGTTCCCTGAAGCAGGCATTTTGCTCCCTGCTTTTTTGCCTCCCGTTCAAAGACCCGGATAAACCGTTCTCCGATGGCCTTGCGTTTGGCTTCAGGATCCGTGAGGCCCTTAAGCACCCCGAGGAATTCGTCGCCCGCATCAACTATCTGCAGGTGAATGTTGCCAAATAGCGTCCTGATCCGGTCGGTCTCGCCTTTCCGCATCAGGCCGGTATCGATATAAATGGGGATGAGGTTGTCGCCAATCGCCCTCGCGGCAATGGCAGCGCATACCGAGCTGTCGACACCCCCGGACAGTGCCATAACCACTTTTTCATCGCCGGCGGCAGCTTTAATCTCCGCAACAGACTTGTTGATAAACTTCTCTGTATTGACCATGGAATATTCCTCTAGGTTGTCCGCCTGGTTGCCCTGCACGCCTCAACAAAGCCGAGATACGGCGGAGACGGGTGTGTCGGGCGGGATTTGAACTCCGGGTGGAACTGTGTAGCAAAGTAGAAAGGATGATCTTTCAGCTCCAGGCATTCCATCCGGTTTTTATTTGTTGCCGAAAAGACCAGGCCGGCTTTTTCCAGGTCCTTTATATACCGTGGATTCACCTCGTACCGGTGCCGGTGCCGCTCAACTATCTGCTTCTCCTTGTACAGGCGCATTGCAAGGGTATCTTCCCGGATGTCTGCCGTGTAATTTCCCAGCCGCATCGTGCCGCCAAGTTCATGGAGTCCCTCCTGCTCGGGAAGAAGGGCAATGACATGGGATCCCTCGCCGAATTCCTCACTCGTGGCATCGGTAATACCGACCTTATGTCGTGCATATTCGACGACTCCCAGCTGGAATCCCAGGCAAAGGCCGAGGAACGGGATGTTATTTTCACGGGCAAATTTAATCGCCTCTATCTTACCCTCGATACCCCGCTTCCCAAAACCCCCGGGAATCAGTATCCCGTCGTAGTCCTTGAGCTGGCAGCGTTCATAGCGTTCTGCGTCCAGCCAGCCGATCTTCACTTCAGTGGAAAGCGCTCTCCCCGCATGCTTGAGTGCCTCCTTGATACTGATATATACATCTTCGATGCCGTACTTGCTGACGATCGCCACGGAGATCCGGCTGGTATATTCCCGGGTCACCAGCCGGTACCAGCTGGTATCGACATCCCGTTTTTCAAGTCCCAGGTGACCTGATAAGACATCCGCGATGCCTTCTTTTTCCATTTCCATGGGGACCTCGTAGGTATCAGGGACGGTCGCTGCAGATATGACTGCGTTCTGGGGGAGATCACAGAATGCGGAGATCTTACGTTTCGTGTGCGCACCAATGGGCCGTTCGCTCCTGCCGACAATGATCTCTGCATGGAGCCCGAGCTCACGCAGGGCTTTGACAGAATGCTGCGTGGGTTTTGTCTTGAGATCGCCCATCGTATCCTCGGGGATGAGCGTTACGTGCAGGAGGATGTAATCGTGTTCCGGCAGATCCCCTCTCATCTGCCGGATGGCTTCCAGGAACGGCATGCTCTCTATGTCGCCAACCGTCCCGCCAACCTCGACAAGACAGATATCGGCCTTTGTCCCGTCCGGGAATTCCTCTTCTGCCGCCTGGCGTATGCAGGTCTTGATCTGATCCGTAATATGGGGAATAATCTGGACCGTCTCGCCAAGGAAATCCCCCCGGCGCTCCTTTTCGATGACGGTACGGTACACCTTGCCGGTCGTGATATTATGGGCTGCAGTGAGTTCAATATCAAGGAACCGTTCATAGTTTCCAAGGTCAAGGTCAACCTCGCTGCCGTCCTTGAGCACAAACACTTCACCGTGCTGTGCCGGGTTCATCGTCCCCGCATCGATATTCAGGTAAGGATCGATCTTCACTGCCGTCACCCGGTAGCCCCGGTTCTTCAGGATGCGTCCGACTGAGGCCGCGGTGATTCCTTTCCCCAAACCGCTCATCACCCCCCCGGTGATTATGATGTACTTCACGTGATCTCCCCGACTGCATTACATTTTGCTCATAGTACCTATTAGTGTTATCTTATCGTGGTGAGAGGGTAATTCCAGGTGTTTCGGGGGCTCTATCCCTCGCACACGCGGAGAGGTTCACGGGAAGGGAAATCTTTGGTCGCAAAGTAACATTAATCTGCGCTGAAACAAAACTTAGTGAGCATGAAAATCGGGCATTTTATGTATATTCTGGCAATCGCCGTATTAATTGTCGGTTTCACCCCGCCTGTGATGGGAGCGAATGAGACACCAGATGCCGCGACCAATTACTACACGATCGGAAAAAATTTGCTTCAGATGAATGAATATGAGAGAGCAGTTGCTGCATTCGATCAGGCCCTTGCATCCAATACAACAATAATCCGACAGACGGATGCTCTCCTTTATACCTACCAGAATAAGGCATACGCATTAATCCAGTTAACCCGGTACGATGACGCACTAGGAACTGTCGATGAAGGGCTCAAAATATATCCGGAAGACCCGTGGTTATGGAATGATAAAGGCTATGCCCTCTATAAACTCGGGAAAAACCAGGATGCAGTCAATGCATATGACACCGCAATCAGCTTTGATCAGAACTACACAAATGCCCTGATCAACAAAGGTCAGGTGCTCTTCCAGATGGGAAGATACCAGGATGCTGCAGATTCCTACGCCAGAGCCGAGGCAACAGATCCGGGGAACAGTGAAGCCACTGCAGGACTTGCACAGGCACGGACTGCTGCAGGCGCAGCAACGCAGACCATGCTTATCATCCTTGGAGGTATCCTGATCGTCGTTGCAGTTGGGATAGTCTGGTATATGAAATACTACCGGCAGGCAGAGGAGAAAAAACCGGAAAAAAAGACCAAAGGGAAGAAAAAATAATTTTTTTTGTTATCTGTTCCCCTGATTTTCCAACATTTTTTCATGATATTTTTTTTACTGATAATCTCATGGGAACTTTTGAAACAGAACCCTGAAGATCATATTATCTGGCTGTTCCGGGAATTCTCTCGTCATTTGTGATGGACTCCGCCGCTCCCGAAGGGACGCCCCCGCGGCGGATCAGTAACTGAAATCTAAAAACTCTCTGCCCTGCCGTGCCTCGGAGAAGCTCTGATGGGGGTGATCCTCGTAAAAACTTTAATTTCAATGTCAAGAACCATTCAAAAAAAGAAGATTTTTTGGCCCTATAGAAAAACCCGATCTTACATGAGTAACGGATATTCAGATTTCCACGGATTTCCATAGATATCAAATCAGGGGATGCCACAGTGGCGGGGGCAAAGCCCCCGAGAACGTTATAAATAATGATTTCTCCAGAGCCGATTTTTTATTGCGGGAAAATTGATTGAAAAACAGTTCATTCCGGATTCATTAAAAAATAATCGTTTTAACCGTAAGGATATCCCTTAATTTTTATTGGTCGTCACGGCAAAAGCTGCAGAAGTCCGTGAAAGCATGACCCTTTCGGTACCTTCGGCAAACACTTCCCCTTCTGCAAATGCCACCCTGCGCCCCTTGCGGATTATGCGGCCTTCTGCAGTGATGAAGCCACCCTGCACTCCTTTGATGAAGCTTGTGGATTCGGATATGGTTGCAATTCCTTCATTCTTTGAAAGCAGCGGGTAGAGTGCAAGCGCCATCGCTTCATCAGCCAGGGCTGCAAGCATCCCTCCCTGCAACCAGCCGACACCGTTATGCATATCAGGGCGGACCTGCATTTTCAGCACCGATTTTCCCGGCTCGACACTGACTACGTCAATTCCCATCAGGCAGAAAAAAGGGTTGGCAGACCTTCCGTCCCGAGTAATCTTTTCCAGATATGACATTGTGCTCTACCGGAGTTTGGAATACCATGAGATTAAGATTGCCTTTTTCCGGAATATGCTACCGGTTTATATTACCTGCACAACGACGTATTCTCATGCAGGATTTGGAAATTAAAGAGATGCTTGCCGATCTTATCTGGCTGAATGCGCTCATTGCTACAGAACTCATACAGGTAACCGAAAATACCTCTGCAATCCTCAGAAAATCCCCCCCACCAGAGAGCTGCCTGCTGGAGCATGCTGCACTCCGTAAAACAGCGTTGTCAATGGCAGAGAAATACCGTCAGGGCACCGTGCTCGCACAGCACCTGAACAAACACCAGTAGTGTTATTGGGAGACTCCACAAAAAGTACTGGCAGAGTACCTGCCGGATTGTTGCCGGATTTTGACTGCAGCAAGCCGTCCACCATCTTCCGGAACAGCCCTGGACGCCGTCAGCGAATCAATACCGGACACGCACACATCATGACCACCCCGCCCGATACTCACTACAGCATTGTTATTCCCGCATACAACGAGGAACACCGGATCTCGCCATTCTTTGATGCCATCGATCAGTTTGACGGCGAGCTCATTGTTGTCTGTGACGGTACAGATGGCACTGCCGACATCGTCGACAGGATTGCAGCCCGAAGGCTTGACCTGACCATCCGCTGTCTCCGGTTCGACCACCGGCTGGGAAAAGGGGGCGGGGTGATGGCCGGTCTCCTGGCAGCCGTATCACCGTCTGTCGGATACTTCGACGCCGACGGTTCTACAAGCATTGATGAGATGAAACGCCTGTTCTTATCGCTTTCCAGCGCCGACGGGGCTATTGGTTCACGCTGGATACCCGGCGCAAACCTCCGGGTACGCCAGAGTGTCCTTCGCCAGCTGGAAAGCCGCGCATTTAACCTGCTCATCCGGATCCTGTTCGGACTGAACTATTACGATACCCAGTGCGGAGCAAAGGTATTTAAAAAATCAGCTATTGATGCAATAATGCCCATGATGATCTCACGGGGATTTGAATTCGATGTCGAGCTGCTCTGGAGACTCCGGAAAGCAGGATTTACCGTGAATGAAGTCCCTATAGAATGGCAGAACAAAGGGGATTCCCACGTCCGGAAAAGGGATATGCTGGGGATGCTTGCAGGACTTTTTACAGTCAGGTTTGGTTCCAGGCGACCATGATCCCGGCACCGCGTGAAGAACAGAAGAAAGAAGCGTTCAGGCTTTTCGAAGACGGGCGGTACCAGGAATCCCTGGAGACCTGCACTATCCTCCTTGAAAGCGGCAAGGATTCAGCTATTGAAGTGCTCGCCGCCACAAACCTGTATTACACGGGTAAATTTGAAGATGCCGAGGTTTTTTTTCGGGACCTTGCCCGGAAAATGCCGGATTCGTCGTATGTTCACAGTTACCTGGCAAAAGCACTCGATGCCCGGAAAGATGAAGGAGCGATCACAGAATTTGCAACTGCCGTTCATCTCGACCCCACCAACCAGGACGCCCTCAGGAGTTATGCAGGCTACCTTATCTCCCTGAAGGACTACCGGGGTGCACTCCCGGTGCTCAGGTCCCTTGTGCAGCTCGGGAAAAAATCCGGTGATGTCCGGAACCTGATGCGGGCTCTTATTGAGATCGGAGAGCCGGAAGAAGCACTTGCCACCCATACCGTGCTTGGCGGAGACCTGGAGAGGACCCCGGAATACATTGACGCACTCATCAGGACCCGCAATTACCAGGCTGCCGCTGAAACTGCACAAGGATTGTACCGGGATACAAAAGATCGGACTGCACTCCGCACGTACCTCGCTACCCTTTCCCGTTATGACGTCGGGACATCGCTTGATGCGTATGCTTCCCGAATTCAGGAAGATCCCGATGCAGAAATCCTGTATGACTATTGTATGCTTCTGAAATCCATCGGGAATTACGCTGATGCACGCATTGTTGTAAAGAATCTCCTTGAACATGCACACCTCCCGCTCTACCGGCTCGTCGAATGCGATCTCCTCGCAGCGATGGAACTCGGGCACCAGGCATCTGCCGCGTATGAAAACCTGATCCGGGAGGAGCTTGCATCAAAAAACGACCTGGACACCCTCACTCTTATCATCAGCAGGTACCGCACGTATCTCAAGGCGCATGTTGAGCCGGATGACGCAGTCCGTCGGTTCCTTGATGTTGTTTCACGGGATGTGAATGTCGTAAGTCTCCTTGAGACCGCACGTCTTTACGAAGACCTGGGTAATGCCGTTGAGGCACGATCATGGTATTACCGGGCGTACCGGGCTGACTTTTTGGCCGGCGGCCTCGATTATGCAAAATTTTTATTGGCACACGGGGAAGGGCGGGAATGTGAAAAGGTGATGCTCTATATCCTGGCCAATGTCAAAAAAAGTACTGACGTTGGGCGTGTGGCGGCAGTTATCCTCGATGAACGGGGGAAGATGTTCCACCTGAAGCGCCTAATGGAGCAACTGATAAAAAAACTCCAGGAACGTAAAATGACGCTGAACTCTGACGGGCTGGAGCTGCTTTCCATCGCTTTTTTTATTGCAGCAAACGAGGCACAGGAAGAAAGGGATTATGCCGCCTGCAAGTATTACTGCCTCTGCGGCATGGACGTGATGCCGCCATACACCCGGACCGTCCGGCTTGAGAATTATCTCGGCCTGATACAGGCATGCAAGGAAAGGTCCATCGCCGATCGACCGATCATGAACGTGCCGCAGACAAAAAAACGTGCAGCAGCTGTTGCTCCGGCACAGATAATTACCGAACAGCTCGGGCTGTCTGAGCAGGAGATGAAGATCGTTGAATTCCTGCGCTCGCACCGGACGGCAAGCGAAATGGACCTGCGCAAGATGCTGGGGACCCGCAGGGTGGTCGGAGTTGTGAACCAGGTGATCCAGAAGGCATCGTCACGAGGGATGAATCTTATCAGCAAGAAAGGGGTAGGAGAGGATGGAGAGGTCTATGAATATACCGGAACCTGAACAGATGGACCGCCGCAGGCTCGAAAGCATCAATATCATCAATGCTTTACGACGGGGGACAGTACCCGCAAGCGGACTTGAGCGGATCGCTGTCGGGCTGGATGTCGAAGAGAATGCGATCGGGAAACAGCTGGATTACGTGGCCCAGGGGGGTGGGGACACCAAATTTATACGGGGCGAATACGGGAGCGGCAAGACCTTCCTTGTTGCACGGGCTCTCGAGATCGCACGCAACAAGGGTTTTGTTACCTCGCATGTGGTCATATCCTCCTCAACACCACTCTATAAACTCAAGGGGATATACCAGCAGATCTGCGCGAACCTCAGGACGAGCGAAGAAGAGCATGCAATCAAAACAATCGTCGATACCTGGCTCTATTCCATCGAAGAGCGGCTCATCTCGGTGAGCGGTGGGCCGGTTGAGGACGCTGCTCTTGAAGCCGCGACCGAGCGTGAGATTGAGGCCGCCCTTTCAGGCATCAGCGAAGTCAACACTGCGCTTGCCGCCGCGTTACGCACGTATTATAAGGCGAACAATGCCGGTGAGTTCCAGATAGGCCAGTCTGCACTGGGGTGGATATCCGCAGAACCCAATATAGGGAGGGACTTCAAGCAGAGGGCCGGGATCCGTGGCGATATCGATGACACGATTGCCTTTATTTTCCTCCGGGGACTTGTAGCTGTCATCCACGGGGCCGGATATCGCGGGATCGCGATTGCGGTTGACGAGATGGAAACAACCCAGGGACTCCAGCGCAACCAGCGCGAGAAGGGGTACCAGACACTCGTACAGATTATCGATGCACTCGACCGGGGCGATATGCCCCGTTGTTACTTCCTCTTTACCGGAACTCCTGCCATGTATGACGGCTCACGGGGTATCCGGTCCGTCCCCCCGCTCTACGATCGGATCAGCGTGGTACAGACGGACAGCTACCGCAATCCCCGGCAGCCCCAGATTATTCTCTCAAAGTTTGACACGGCAAAACTTGAACTGGTCGCTCTCAAGGTGCTGGACGTCTATGCCCAGGCATATGCGGAACCCGACCGGGAGCGGGTTTCGCACCGGTTTATCCGTGCGATGATCAAGAAGATCACGACCCGGTTCGGTGGGAGGGTGGACGTAATACCACGGATATTCTTAAAAGAGTTCATCGATGTGCTCGACAAGTGTGAACTCTACGAGGATTACAATCCCGCAGAGGGATATGATTTCGATTCCGAACACCTTGAAATTGAGCTGAAAAAAGAGGAAGAGGCAGTCATGGTGGTTAAATTCTGATACCGCATAAGCATGAAACTATTTTACATAGTAAATGTACACGTACCGGTATGCGATGGGTGTGCTTTCTTTTTTTTACCGCTGCATTGCTTGGAGTGATGGGCACTCCTGTTGCGGCTTCAACAGTCCTTTCCATCTCTGCATCCCCGCAGCAGGCGCACATCGGTGACGTTGTTATGCTCAACGGTACAGTTTCGGGAATTACCACGATCGCGGTCTATCTGTTCGTGACAGGACCGGAACTTGACGTTAGAGGTGTAACCCTCGACAATCTGAATATACCCGCCGGGCGCGGATTGTTCACCACCGCACCGGTAAATCTGAGTGATGGCAGCTGGACATACACGTGGGATACCTCGGTAATTCTTGGAACCCTGGAACCCGGAAAATACACCATATATGTCGAAAGTTCCCCCCTCGATCGTTTGAGATATTCGAGCGGTGATTATGCAACCGTGGATATTGAGTTTCTGCCGTCTGATAAGCCGGCAACCCGGACACCGCTTGAACCTGCACTCCCGCTTATTGCGATGGGATTGGTGACGACCCTGGGGCTTTGGCGATACAGAACGGGAAAAGAGACATAAAGGGAATAAAACGCCTCACTTTGATCTACTTTCTGTCGTAACGAAAATAAACCAGAATTCGGACCCCCGATACGTGAAATATTAATTTTTTTATATTGGTTGAAGAGGTTAACCTCTCTCTTCAAAAATGATAAACGCCGCCGCCCCCGAAGGGACGCCCCCCCGACGGGTCAGTAACTGCAAGCTATTAAAACCATTCTGCCCCGCCGTGCCTCGGAGAGGCCCTGAGGCGGGTTGCTATCATAAAAATTTCAATTTTAGGTTTGATGTATAATTCCTTGCAAAAGACACTCTTTGGGATACGTCCGGTGATGCTTCTTCCCATAAATGAGTTTTCTCACATTCAAAAAAAAGATCAATAATTAAAAAAAGAACAGAGAGTTTCCTGTCGTTAACACAGCCGCCGTAGTTTAACAGACTGGGCGTGGGCATGCAGACCTTCTGCCTCTGCAAGGGTCTCGACAATATCTCCAATCGACTCAAGACCATTTTTATCAAGTATCTCAACCGATGCTGTCTTGCAGAAGTGTGCAACATCGAGTCCCGAATACATTTTTGAGTACCCCGCAGTCGGCAGCACATGGTTCGTACCCACGGCATAATCCCCGCAGGCAACCGCGGAATACTTACCGACAAAGATTGCACCGGCGTTTTTCACTCGTGTAACCACGGATAATGGATCTTCCACCTGGATCGAGAGATGCTCGGGGGCAACCATATCCGATGCGGCTATCGCTTCGTCCATATCTGCGACAATCGTATACCCCGAATTATTGAGGGCTTTTTCTATGATCTCCTTTCTGGGTGCGCTGGCGAGGAGACGGGTTATCTCGTGTCCGACTTTTACCGGAAGGTTTCTGTCCGTGGTGATCAGGATGCAGGCTGCATTCGGGTCATGTTCTGCCTGTGCGAGCACATCGGAGGCGACAATCCGGGGATCAGCCGTGTGGTCGGCGATAATTCCGATTTCACTGGGACCCGCCGGGAAATCGATTTCAACATTTTCGCGGAGCATCATCTTTGCAAGAGTCACGTACACATTTCCCGGCCCGACAATTTTCTGTACAGGTTTGACCGTTTCGGTACCGAGCGCCATGGCAGCGATCGCCTGGGCACCACCGGAACGGTAGATTTCAGAAACTCCGGCGATATCCAGCGCGACGAGGGTCATAGGATGAATGGGCGGGGGAGAACAGGCACAGATCTGACGGACACCTGCCACCCTGGCTGGCACGGAACACATGAGGGCAGATGAGGGGTAAGGCGCACGCCCGCCAGGCACATAGATACCAACACGGTCCAGTGCGGTCGTCTTAACCCCAAGAACGATCCCGGGCTCCATTTCCTGGAGCCAGAGATCCCTTGGCTTCTGGAGTTCATGGAAGCGTTCAATGCGTGCGTGGGCTTCAATGAGGCTCTCGACAATCTGCGTGTCGACATCGTCATAAGCCGATTCACGCTCCTCATCCGATACTGCAATTTCCTTCAGATCATAGTGGCGCGAGAGTTCCCGTAATGCGGTATCGCCGTTCTTTCTTACCCGCTCGATGATTTCGGTAACAGTGACCCGCGCATCTTCAAGGCTTGACTTCCGGCCAGCGAGCCATGCATCGATCCCGACTGCCTTCCACATAGTGCCATTAGCTACGATAGGAAAGATTGTTAAAGTTTCGTTACCGTAAATATCGGGCCGGAATCAACATCGGGTCGATTACATGACGACAGTTAATCTGATTTCCTGCCGGTGAGACAACCCTTCACGGGAAGGATGTCTGCGAAATCTTCATGAGATCAGACCCATCCGGTGACAAACGCACAACATCAGACAGGAAGCATTCCCTGTGACCCCGAAGTGGCTTCCTTAAAAAAATAATCTTGCGGATGCCCATTTTTTACAGGGTTTTTTTCCTTTCATGGTTGCCCCGTTTCCAATGCAAGGAAAAATTATCGCTCCCGGTGGTTTGGCGGGTTTACCGTATACGAATCCGGTGCAGCTCTTCAGCCACGAAGGACCGGAGAGCAGGATCCTCATCAGTGTCAGAGTAGAGATCCCTGAGTCCCTCGATCGCGGTAAAGCTCCGGACCGCAGCCAGTGCCGCGGCAGCCCGCTCCCGTGTTGCCAGTTGTTCATTCCTGTCTCTGAGCCTCTCGACGAGCACGGAAACTGCTCTCCCGCTTCTCAGCTTAAACAGTGCTTCGGTTGCATGCAACCTGATCAGCGGGTCTTTATCAGTGCAACAATCCATGAGCGGTCGGACTGCCCGGGGATCATCACTTTCCCCTAAGGCGATCACTGCCCGGATTCTTTCTTTTTTGTCCCTGTCATCCATAGTTCCATTGATAAGACGGTAGATCCCGCTTGTTTTCGGGAGGGAACTGTACCACTCATCAACCGATCTTTCTGCGATCATACCCATGTTTCACCACAAACCATTTGTCAGAAATCTATACGTTTCCGCCGGAATGCCGACAGAACTTCATGCAGTTACTCTACAAAAAACGGCTGCCGCTTACCATGAGCGGCATGTACCTTCCCGGGCTGGATTGTCTTGCTGAAGAAGGACAGATACATTACATGATAGATGGAATCCGGATTATAAATAATTAATCATGATAAATCCAAAAAAGTGCAGATGATACACTTCCTGTTACTATCTCTCCCAGAGGGTAGTGCCTTCATACCTGAGTTTCCGAATGCGATGGTAGGGAATATATTTTACATGCTGATCCGTTGCGATTTCAAAGTAGTAGGCATCAAGGATTCGGATATCCCTGCCGCTGACGGTCGAGCGATCGTCGGGTGCACCACGGTCAACATAGTCAACCTGAACTTCAGAAAAAACATACCGCGGGTCGTGCCAGAATTTTAAGAGAAGTTCATGGCTCGTGAGCATGCTGTCACCTTATGCTGCGTCAACAGTGTGCATTCAAAGGGGAATAATCGTTGCTACCGGTCAATTCTGTCGGGTTGGAACTGTACCAAATTGAGAGATAGAGGAAAACCAGAAGCTGAATTCTTAAAAAACCGGTTTTTTCGCTCCAGATATTGTCTAGCTGGTAGATTCGGCCCAAGGGAACACCAAGGGCATGATGTTCATTGAATCCGAAGTAACATTGCTGAATGTTAACAACGTTAACACCACGGATCCACATTTTAATATGCTGGGACAGTGTCAGAGCGAGCACCATAAAATCGTTATTTCTGTCTGTTTTGGTAGAAATAAGCGGTATTTTCCGTCTCATTCCAATGGAAATGAAGGGGTTTCGAAATGACACTGGACAGATAGCTTGCACTTTATTTGTGCCTGCGGGATATGAACCGGGTTGTATAATTCAGGAAACGGAAAAAAATTCCGGATTTTAGTCATTCCTTTCCTGATAGCGGCCCTGTTTCGACCTCTGATCGTGGGGATATACGTTTTTTTCTTTTGCCTACACTTCTGTACACATACGATCTGTCCAGCTATTGACCATGTATAGGGAAAAAAACCGGATGCACTGGAGATTACAGTTATATTCAGCTTTAAAGCATATTGCTACAAATATCACACTATATCCAGGAATGTAGTTCGATGGAAAGTCCTTACTTTGAGCGCGGCGAATCCATTATCCTGACAACCGACAGGGTCAGCATCAACTCTGCACAGTATGATGTACTGCTCACCACACGGTACCTCATCCTTGTTGACGTCAGGTATTCCCAGTTCCAGCCGCAGAAGATCCCGCTTCTTGCGATACTTTCGGTGAAGGGCGGAAAGACTTCGACTGGTGACCTGGTCATTACCCTCTACTTTTCCGATACCAGCCTGACAGGATCAGGGCAGATGAATCTTATCTTTTCCCAATATCCTGGTGAGCAAAGAGACCGGGAACGCGATGAATGGCTGAAAAATCTTATGGAACGTATCGTGGGGGTTCGCCAGGAGACGATCGGGTCGAAGACGATCACACCTGAACAGGGCATCGGAATACGGCCTGTAACACGACACACAATCGCCCCCGAGATGCAACCTCCCCACACAACCGTCATTGATAACCACCCTGAACCTGTCGAATTGAGCATAATCCATGATGAACCCGTACCCCCGGCTCCGGAAGAACCTGTTGAAGTAGTCAGTGTCACGGATGCCACACGTCCTGAAGTGACACCGATTGAGGAAAAGTCGGATAAAATTATCACGGACACCGAACCTCAGACTCTCCCGGAAACCAGTGAGTCCTCAGCTTCTCTGGAAGAACCGGTTGTACCGATCGGTGACGAAGATGTCACACCTCCTGATGCCATGCCACCTGAGGAAGAGCAGGATTTAATCACTGACTCCGAACCTCATACTCTACAAGAAAGGAGTGAGTCCCCAGCCTCTCTGGAAGAACAGGTTGAACCGATCGGTGACAAAGATGTCACGCCTCCTGATGCCATGCCACCTGAGGAAGAGCAGGACATAATCATTGACTCTGAACCTCAAACTCTTCATGAATACAGTGAGTCCTCTGCCTCTCTGGAAGAACAGGTTGAACCGATCGGGAGCGAAGGTGTCACGCATCCTGATGGCATACTACCTGAGGAAGAGCAGGATACAACAATTCCAGATACGTTATCTTCCGATTTATTGGAAAGCAGTGAGTTCCCGACTTCTCCGGAAGAACCTGCTGAACTCGTCAGAATCCTCCAGGCCACACATCCTGAAGTGACACCCACTGAGGATGAGCCGGAAAAAACATCATCCACATACCTCTCAGCTCCACAAGAACAGGCGATTGTTGAGCTAACCACTGAAAGAGAAGAAGCTGAAGCATCAGAAACGATTCCTGGTGAGCGGAGTGAACCTGGGGAACCGGGCACACAACCGCCCGCAGATATTCCTCCTGATACTCCCGGATCACCTCCCTCACCGGTGGTTTTCCGGGACCTTCACAAAGCCATTATCATAGCGATAGTTATTCTGATCCTCGGAATTGCGGGGGCCATGGTTTTATATCCGGACTATCTTACTTCGCCTGAAAAGGGGATTTTCCCTGTCCAGAACCCGGCAATCCCGGAGACTACAGTACCTGCCCCCTCTACCCAAATGACGTCTGCACTAACCCAGGTCGTGATCCCCCAGACGGGTGTCTGGGTACGGGTAAATTATTCCCAGAATTATCGTGGACGACTGGGTAATCCGGGATCATTGCGGGAGGTTACAGGTTCTGGTGACCGGTTCTACCAGGTGGGTGAAAAGAATCGCCTGGTACAGGTTCAGATTTATAAAACAGATAATACAGGAAATATGCTGACGGTTGAAATGTACAGGAACGGTGAAATTATTCACCGTCGTTCTACTACAAGCCCGATGGGTGTTATTGAACTTCTGATAGATGCAGAGACGGGAAATCCCCCCGGCATCATTACTCCGGGGATCACTCAGACAACCCCTCCTGGAAGTAACCAGACAAGTGCTGCAGGTAACCAGACAGTCCCTGACCCGGGCACCGGGACACGTCAGGTAATCAATCAGTCAATCTCCGATACGGTGTAACCAGACTGTATCCGGGGGGCGGGCATTGTATTTCTGAATCCGGTTATCTTTTGTATCCTTATACTCTTTTTAAAATACCATATCCAATCGCTGAGACTTCCTTCATACCATTGGCAGCCCTGCTTTCCGCTGGCACACATCCTTTGTCCGGGGGGACGTTCAGTCACTATCTTTACAGTGCCAGGATGAGAGTAAGACATGTTTCCGGAGAGGAAATGGTGTGCACTTCCAGAAATGGTGATACCTGCCGGGTTATCTTCAGTTCTTTCTCGAGGATCACCGGTGACCTTTCCCGGGTACCGGTTTCAGAGGAAATTCCGGGTTGCACTACCACGCTCAAAAGACACCGGAGTACAACGAAAGAATATTGCATAAGAGAACGACAAATTAATGCAGAGACTGTGGCATCATGGGCACCCCGTACTTTAACCGCGATGAATCTATTATTCTGACAGCACACAAGTTAAAATTCGACTCTGCCCTTTCAGATGTCATGCTCACCAACCAGCGCCTTATCCTCATCGATGCAGGCTTTGCCCAGTTCAAGCCACAGACCATTCCCCTTACGACCATCGAGACGGTAATTCCCGGAGAGGATGCCTACGGTAACCCGATTATCACCCTTGCCCTGGCAGCGACAACTCCCGGGGGTGCAACGCAGACAAAGGAACTCGTCTTTTCCCAGCAGACCAGCGGCGAGCGAAAGCAGGAATGCAGTGACTGGGTCAGACAACTCAAGGAACAGGTCCTGTCGATCCGGCAAGAGATGTCTCTGGCTGCAAATCCTCCCGTTGTCGAGGATACCGATATCATCTTTGATGACACAATTGCCACCCCGGCCGAAGATGTCCCGGGGAGTGTACCACCCCAGGTCAATCCCAAACTGCAGGAACTTGCAGTGATTCTCCCGGCAGAAAATACCAGACCTGGTGAGGTACCCCCGGGCGACGCCACTCCGGAAGAACCGTTACCCGGTGGACCCGTTCCGGAATCTGCAGAAGAACCCTTAAAAACTTCGTTATCATCCCGTTTCCATCCAGCCGGCGCTCCAGCGGGTAAACCGAATTTTAGCACCATTGCGGCGATCGCGATCGTTATCCTCGCAGTTGCCGGAGGAATACTTATCTATTCAAACAGCCTGCAGGGAACACCTCAGGACTCTCCGGGAACGGTTACTGGTACAACACTGCCGGTAACACCCCCTGCAACAACCCTGGTAACCCCGGTCCAGACAACAAGTGCCCAGACAACAGGAATTCCTGAACAAACGCCCACACCACTCATCACTACGCTACCTTCAACCCGGCCCGTGATTCCGGTTCCCGATACCGGTGTCTGGGTGAGGATCCGGTATGAAGGAAATTTTGAGGGACAGGTCGGTCTTTCCGGAGGATTGCGACAGGTAAGCGGTACAGGAGATCAGTTTTACCAGATTCCCACAATTAACGGGGTGATTGATGTTTCCGTCGAGAAACTGGACGGATCAAGAAATGTTCTCGCGGTTGACATATATAAAAATGGTACGCTGGTCAAAAACAGCACCGTGGCTACCCCGAGAGGCACCATCGACATTCACGTGGATTTGAAGTCGGTGTAAATTATCTATTTTTTGAAAAATACCAGAATTATCTACCAACATATTTCAACACATCAGCAAATTCTTTCACTTCTAATCGCCACTGCTGGTGTTTTTTTCCGGCGATTATGAAAGAGAGTATTGCCGAGGTTTTTCTCAAAAGTGGAACCACATCAAGAATGGTGGCATCAAACGGAAGGCAAAAATGAGGATGCAGGTACCAATCACCTGCATTCACCCTATCGTATTGTACCGTTACTTTGCTTTCGCTTTCTCTTCTTCGGATTTCTGAACAGGTTTTTTCGTCCATGCCAGTTCATCACCATCAAAGGCAAAAGAGTTCATGAACGACAATCTCACATCAGAAGGTACGCAGGTGGTGTCTGAATTTTGCGGAACAATAACGAGGACTTCACTCATCTGGACTTGTCCATAAGGCCCGGTTACACTGGAACGTAATCCTTCGATTTTCTCTTTTTTTACGCACTTTTCAAACGAGACAAGGACTTTTTTGGATTCTTTGTTTCCGGAAACGGTAGTTCGTTCAGCAGTAAATAGCCGGTCATATCCTCCTGCCTCGGGCAGGGGAGTAATTGTCCAGCCGTCGTACGAGGAGAAAAACCGGTTGATCTCCTGCCTGGCAAAGTTATGCATGATATCCTGGTTGCTTCCCATATTCGATCAGTGATAGTTGCCTTATAATCAATAAAAAACTATGGTTTTATTGACGAGAGCACAAATTGTTAATTGTAAATTAATAACAAAAATGTTTGATTAATAAAAAAAACTATAGCAATATCAGACCGTCAGAAAAATGGACAGTTTCTCAAGGTTCTTCCCTTCATTGCCACGGTCATGAATATTTCTGTCTCATTACCAATTTTTATCCACGATTTTTATTGCATCGCTGCCAAATTTTTTTTTAAGTTTTTTATATACACCGAAATGGAAACCCGGTTCATCCATTGTCGGCAAGAACATGAATGGCAGTGGCTTTGATACCTGCGATCACGTTCGTGCCAACAGCAAGTGATAACTCGTCAGCGGATCTGCGGGTCACCAGTGCAGTCAGGGGCGAGCCGAAGTCGAGAGTTACCCGGAGAAAAGGTCCGAATGGTACCATTTTTGTGATCGTTCCTGCCAGCTTGTTTCTTACACTGGTCCTGGACTGATCTCCATCCCTGAGCGCGATGGTGACTTCTTCCGGGCGAATGAACAGAGTTACGTGCGTACCGGGTTTGCAGGGCGTGATCGCTTCCAGAGCTACGTTGCTGACAGCGATATTGGCAAGCCCTCCTTCGTTGGATGCCACAACCCCTTTTAATATCGTATCGATGCCGACAAACCGGGCGATATCCCTGCCGTGCGGGCGGTAAAATATATCGTGGAGTGACCCCACCTGGGCAATACGCCCATTCATGATAACCCCTATTCTGTCCGCGAGGCGCTGGCCCTGGATCATATCGTGGGTGGAAAGAATGATGGTAGTATGAAAGCGCTGGTGAATGTGTCTGATCAGATTCTCAATTAACTCGGTGTTGACAGGATCCAGATTTGCCGTTGGTTCATCCAGGAGCAGCACCTCAGGACGGGTGACAAGTGCCCGGGCAATCGCCACGCGCTGCATTTCTCCGCCGGAGAGCGTGACTGCTTTCCGATCTGCAAGATGCAAAAGCCCGACGATATCGAGCGCCTCATGCACTCGCGAATCAATCTCTGATTTTTCAATATCCCGGAACTTCAGCCCGAACGCAACATTGTTGGCTACAGTTGTGTTCAGGACCGCGGGTTTCTGGAAGACCATCGCCATGCGCCTGCGGATAGATAGCCGGACCGTATTCGGTGCAGCAGTATCGATACCGTCGAACATGATGGTGCCGGTTGTGGGCATATCGAGAAGATCGATAAGACGCAGAAGTGACGTCTTTCCGCTCCCGCTTGGTCCGATAAAAGTAAAGATCTCACCCTTGTGGATCTCGAGATCGATCGATTCAAGAATTGTTTTCATGCCCGCCTGGCGCGAAAGACTTGTTATCCTGATCAAGTACGCGGCCCTCCAAGCACCTGCTGTGTCTCAACCGAGAGGCCCGACGTAATAAGATTCATGATAATAACGACAACGAGGGCTATCAGAAGCAGGATGAGACCGAGGGCGATCGAGAAAGGAAAATCGCCTATGCCGGTCTGCAAAGCAATCGCAGTAGTCAGGACCCGTGTCGCACCCCGGATATTACCCCCGATCATCATGGCAACACCCACTTCGGAGATTGCCCGGCCAAAGCCGAGGACTACGGCACTGAGGATCGCAAGACGCGCTTCTTTCACAATCTGGACGATGGTCTGGAAGCTGGTTGCGCCTAACGAGATGAGGGTATCGCTGATATTCCGGTCGATTCCCCCCAGCGAGGCAATGACAAGTCCCGTCAGGATAGGAATAATCAGGACGGTCTGGCCTACGATCATACCTTCTGGTGTGAAAAGAAGCCCGAATATCCCGAGCGGCCCACTCCGTGAGAGCAGGAGATAGAGTACCAGGCCAACTACAACAGTAGGGACTGAGTAGAGGGTCTGGATGAGGACGATGAGCATACGTTTGCCCCGGAATTCGTGAAAATGGATGAGTCCGCCAAGAGGTATGGCAATTGTTGCTGCAATGACTGTTGCCGCAAGCGAAATAAAAAGGGAGAGTGCGGCAATCTGCATCACTTCGGGGTTAAGAGTGACGATCAGGTTGACAGCCTGGAAAAATCCCGATACTATCTCGCTCATTGCTGGGACACCTTAGTTTCTGTTTTCTGATTTCATCGAATCTTCAGTTCAGTAAAAAGATTAATTCTAATCATCAACCTTACTTTATTTTAATGATTGGTAAACAATTTTTGTATATTATCTTGATTGAGATTGTCGGGAACAAGGAATGTATCGAAAATAAGAATGCCTGATGCCTATTACCCAATGGAGTTCCCGCTGCCCGCAACTTCAATGAAATTCTCTTTTCAGAGCTTGCAGCTCGTTAGGTGATTTCGGGACAATTTCCCTTGCCGTCCCACTGGTATCATCTGTCAACGCCCGGTGTACGACTGCATCAAAATTTTTCAGTCTGCTGTTTGTCTGGAAAAAAGAGAAAGTTATTTTGCTGCAGTTGTGTTTGATACCGCAGCTGGGGGTTTGAGATCCGTTGCCAGTGTGCGGTAATCACCTACGTTACCTGCAGGCGCAGTCGGAACTTTAACACTCATCGGGGTGAATAAAGCCTTGCCATACTTGTCCACGCCATAGTTGGCGATATCAGCCTGGGTCTGATTCGAGATCAGGAAATTGATGAAATTGTTTGCCATCTGGATCTTTTCGACCGGCTGCTTGTCATTGTACACGGTCATGACACTGTAGATATTGAGCAGGCTCGACCCTTCCGAGATGATCGGGACGAGTTGCAGGTTACTCTTGTAAGAAAGATACGTCCCTTCATCAGTGAAGGTGTAAGCCTTTTTTTCACTTGCCATCTGCAGGGTTTCTCCCATGCCTTTCCCGGCCTCAATATACCAGGCACCTGATTTCACAATACTGGTTGTGTAATTGAAACTGGCTTTGGACCAGATTGCTTTCTCGGCCGTGTGAGTCCCGGAGGCATCACCGCGGGATACGAAGAAGACACCTGCCGTGTTGTTCGTACCTTTCTGATGGAGGGTAGTAAAGGCCTTCTCTGGCGTCATATTTCTTATGCCCGCTGGATCTGCCGAAGGTCCCACAACAAGGAAGTAGTTCGAAGCAAACGATCGGCGGTTAATACCAAAACCATCCTTCACGAATGCCAGTTCCTGGGACGGTGAATGAACGAGCAGTACATCCGCATCACCTTTCTTGGCAATTTCAATTGCCTTACCGGTACCCTGCGATGTGATCTGGATATCGACATTGTATTGCGATTCGAACTTGGGTTCGAGGTAGTCCAGAAGTTTGGTATCGTACAGGCTTGTTGTCGTCGCAATGAGGAGCTTTGGCTTTTCAACAGCTGCCGTTGTCGGCGGCGTGGTTATTACAGTAGTCACAGTCGGGCCTGGTTGGGTTGTTGTACATCCGGATATAAATACTCCTCCGACAAGGAGAATTATCAGCAGGATGCCCAGTGATAAAACGGAGAACTTTTTCATGCCATTCAATCCTTTCATGACACTAGATCTGTGATTATCAATAAAAATTGTTTCTTTTTTAATTTGTAAACTTCAATATGTTAACCAATTGATAAGCAAGTGGTATACCAGTGCCTATAGTCTATCATGAGTACCCTGAAAACTAGACGTAAACTGCACCAGCAGTATTGATCTTCTGCAGGTTTCCCACCGGAGGTTCTCAAGGTTGCGTACCACAAGTGTTTCAATCTGTTTCTTTATCCGTGAACATGCCCGGCTCGCACGTTTGGTTCCCGGCAGGAAACGTTGGGGATAGAAAAGCGGGATTCTCCATGCAGAATTCTCGGGTTTCCTGTAGCGCAGACTATCCGGTTGTTATGTCAGTTCTTCGGAGGCTTTCACCATAATCTGCCGAATCAGATCTGACGGAAGAGCTTCAAACAATCCGTCCGGGGTTTCAATTGCCCTGCACTCAACTGACTCTTGTCCCACCATGCATGCGCAGGAGCAGCACGGAGTCTGTTTTACCTGTGCATGTGCAAGGTAGTCCTCCAGGGCTTTGCCGTTAATCAGGATCCGGTTCGAATCCGGTAACTTCTCGGGAGGCAGTACCGTCTCTTTCACATTCACGTGAATATTCTTCTGTTCAAAATACGGTTTCAAATCCTTCAGCACCTGGTGCAGCGAGGTACCGGTCGCCGCACACCGTTCGCAGGTAGTGGAAATATCAGCACCAATATGCTGCCATTCGATGACGAGTTCTTTCTTCGTGGGTTCAATGGCGCTTGTCGCCGTCTGGGGGACACTCACACCCAGCGCAAGGTACGCTGCTTTCCTGATCATCTCTGGCGGGATGTCCTCATACCGTTCATCACCGATCTCGATCGCACGGCAGCAGGTGCTCTCGCCCGCAAACGTACCGCAGGAGGGGCAGTCGGTCGAAACGACTCCGGCGGCAAGCAGGTCTTCGATTAACATCCCGTTCATGCGGATCTCGTTCGACTCCGCTATCCGGTTTTTATCAAGGAGCGTCTCGGTCAGGTTGATCTTCACTCCTGCAGGTGCAAACTCACGCCTTAGTTCTTCGATAACCATACGAAGAGATTCCCCGGTATTACCACACCGCTCACAGGTCGCATCGCCGACAGCAAAATGTTTCCATTCAATCTCAAGACGCTTGTAACGTGGTATGTTCATTCTTTTTTACTCCCGTTGTTCATGACAGCACGGACAACTTTTTCGATTTCATCATACTGTACTTCACCCATCCCGTTCTTTACGATACCCAGATCAGTTGCAATGATATGACAATCGGGTGTGAGGCGGGATGAGGAGAGTTTCTTCTTCGCGCAGCAGTCTGTGCACCCGTCAATGACAATCACCTGCTCTGCGTCCCCGATTTCCTCTTCGAGTGTTGCGGTGGACTGTCTGGCATGCATCCAGACATAGTATCCCGGCCTGCGCTGGAGCAGGGTGAGCGCTGCCTGCGTTGTCAGTTTCCCGGTATTCGAGATGCCGGAACAGGTGACAAGGGCGAAGGTCACGTTTGTTCCTCATCCACATGTTCTGCGGCATCTTTCCGGTAGTAAAGCTGGCAGTGGCAGTGCCCGTCCTGCGCGATCTCATCCTTATGGTAGATACAGGGGCAGATGATCGCCCGGTCCTTCTCCCTGTCACCGGACCGGAGCCGGCATGGGCAGTACTGCTCCCCGAACTTCTTCTTATTGCGTGCCAGTCCCCGGATGACGGTGGTGAGTACCTTTTTGTCCGGGTTCAGCACCCAGCCGTTCTTTTTTGCGTACTCTTCCGTCCATGCACGGATCTCGTCTTCGTCAGTCGTTTCAGGTCGCCCCGTGTCCTTTAGCAGGTCCCGCCGCACCCGCAGCCGCACCCGCTGTCGTTTCCACCGCTCTTTTTCCCCGGTTTCGCCGAATCCTTCTTCCTGCCTTCACCTTTCCAGCACGCGGCGACGATCTTCTCAATATCGTCATCCGTGTAGTTCTTCGAGGGGCCTTTGGTGATGCCGAGTTCGGTCATGACCAGGTGTTGTCCCGCCGGAATACCCTGTGCACCGGCAATCTTTTTCGCACAGAGCATCGGACAGCCATCGAGAATAACAACTTCATCTGCATTCAGTGCATTGGCAACCAGGCTTTCGGCACCGATCGCAAGGAGGGCCACACAGGCAATATTTCCATAGCCTTCCTCAGTCAGCTGGAGAGCCGCAAGGTTCGTCAGCTGTCCGACATTCGCCTGACCGGCGCAGGGAAAGATGATCCGTTTTGGTTCGTTCTGTCCGCATGAACATGAGGGTGTTTCTGCCATTTTTTTTCACTCCTTAAGCATCGCCATAATCTCTTCCACACAGGGCACCCGCCCTTCTGCCACCAGTTCCCCGTTGATGAAAAGTGCCGGTGTGAGCATAACACCCCGGTTCACGATCTCGTCAAGGTCCTCGACCTTGATCACATCTGCTGTGATCTTCAGGTCCTTTACCGCCTGTTCGGCATTGGCAAAGAGCCGTTTGCACTTGGCGCAGCCGGTTCCGAGAATTTCGATTTTTGTCATGATATTTCCTGAAGTTATTCAATTTTTTTTGTATTACTTTTTGTGATGGATTTCTTATATTCTTCCATAAGGGCACGGGCATATTCTGCTTCAACACCCTTCGGGACGTAGTTATAGATCTTTATCTTTTTCATCAGCGCGGTGAGGATCTCCGGTTCACTCGCAAGATTCTGTGCTTTTACTTCAGCAATGCTCTCATCGAGCATCGTGATGCCCGTCATAATCCCGTTAATCTTTACCTGCCGGATGCGACGGAGCGCATCAGCAGAACAGCAGGGTTTATCATCGCTCATACGTTCTTCACCTTAAAAGAAATTCCCGAAGAGGAATCCGGCAATGGTCGAAAATCCGACGACCAGAGCTGCATATGCAAGCGTCTTCTTCCCTCCAATAATCCGATATAACACAAGCAGGCTCGGGAGGCTGACGCTTGGTCCGGTGAGGAGCAGGGAGAGCGCCGGACCTTTTGCCATATCACCGGTGAGATAACCAAGTGTCGTGCCAATGATCGGTACTTCAAGAAGCGTAGGCATATAGAGGATCGCACCGACAATCGCAGCAAGGAAGTTTGCCAGCAGAGAGTTGGTGCCGAAGAACGGTTTGAACGATTCCGGGGGGAGGAAGAATGCGAGGACACCTAAGGCAAACGTACCGATGACCAGGATGGGGAAGATCTTCTTGGTCAGGTCCCAGATCTCGAGTCCCCAGTCGGTTATCTCATCCCGAGTGAAGTAGAAGATGAGCAGGAAGGCAACTCCCATGGAAAGGAAATACACGATCAGGAGCCGGAGGAAGACATCGAGTGCAGACGTGCCGATCAGGAGGATTGCGATCAGGAAGATAAAAAAAACAGGGATAACCCATGTTGGCCGGGTATCTGCACAGGCCAATGCCGCTTTCCGGGCTGCCCCGAATGTCTTTGTTGTCTCCACATCCTGCTGCGGAAACAGTTTCATCATTATCAGCCCTATCACAATCGAGAGTATAATCGCCGCCACCGCCCGGGCAATACCGAGATCGAACCCGAGCACTTTTGCTGTATAGACAATGGCAAGGACATTGATGGCCGGTCCTGCATAAAGAAACGTAATTGCCGGCCCGAGTCCGCTTCCTTTCTTGAGGATACCGGCAAACATCGGGAGAATTGTGCAGCTACACACCGCAAGGATGGCACCCGAAACTGATGCAATTCCATAAGATGTAGTTTTCTTCGTTTCCGGACTGAAATATTTCAGGATCGCTTCTTTCTTGATAAACGATGCGATCGCACCAGCGATAAAGAACGCCGGGATCAGGCAGGTGACGACATGCTGCGAGAGATACCCGAACAGGGTTTCCCATCCCAGCAGGAGTGAGCCGGTTATTGGATCAGCCATGAGATTATTTCCCCGTTGTTGTGTAGAATTTCGGTCTGGTCATCCATAGCATTTACTGTTCCATATCACTTCAAATTTTGTTGAATTACTGTACGCAGGGCAGTGTTAAATACGTTGCTATTTCATAATAAATTGAATTACTTATGGCACAGAGACGGATTACACTCGTAAAGAAAAACTGCTGCACTTTTACGCAGGATCTCCCGGAACCCATAAGGATGGATCTCGAAAAACAGGGCGGGGTGGAAGGACTTATCTCAAGGATTCCAGAAGTATCAGCACTTCTTGCCAGCAGCCGGTTGCATCAGGCACTTGCAGATCCGATCCGGCTTACCATTCTGAATGCACTTCATGCACAGCCCCTTTGTGTATGTGTTATCAAGGGTATCGTCAATATTGCGGCATCAAAACTATCCTACCATCTTAGTATCCTTAAGGAACAGGACTTCATTGTCGGTGAACAGCAGGGGAACTGGATCATCTATAGTATCACCGATCGCGGACGACAGGCACTGAAATGCACTGAACGTATGGGAATGTAAATGGGGGAGGAGGCACCATGAACCTGACGCGTTTTCTCTTTGCGGGGTGTCTTGTTATCGTTTTACTGGTAACTTCCGGTTGCACCGATTTATCCCCACATGGGGGTGCAGCACCTTCAGCACCGCTCTCCACAACCAGTGCCAACGGCACGGTTGAGCGGGTCGAGATGTATCATTTCCACGGCGATCATCAATGTGCTTCATGCATTGCAGTCGGAGACCTTGCAGAAAAGACGGTGAATGAAAATTTCAAGGATGAACTCGCATCCGGCAGGCTCGTGTTCGCTCATGTGAACTACGATCTTCCGGAAAATGCCGCTCTTGCTACAAAATACAATGTCACCGGCTCGTCGCTCTGGATTGGGATTTATGATAATAACGGGTTTCACAAACAGCAGAATATGGACGTCTGGTACCTGACCGATGATAAAGAAGCATACGAGGTTTATCTCTCGGGAATTATCAGCAGACGCCTGAACGGGGATCTCTCCTGATATGGATATTCTGCAATTCCTCGGGACTATGGGGAATAGTCCGGTCCCCGTCATCGCCGCTTTTTTTCTCGGGCTGATGACTGCCATCAGTCCCTGCCCGCTTGCAACCAACATAACCGCCATTGCCTTTATTTCGAAAAAAATTGACAACAGCCGGCACACCCTTCTCACCGGGTTCGTGTATACGCTTGGCAGGATGGCAGCGTATATCGCAGTCGCCTCCGTTATCGTTTTCTTCGGCATGAACATCCGGATTATCGCACTCACACTCCAGCACTACGGTGAAAGATTGCTCGGCCCGTTTCTCGTGCTGTGCGGGATGTATCTTCTCGGTATTTTCGCTTTGGACCGGCTGCCCGGGGGAAACTGGCTCTCCGGGTTCACGTCTGGTATATCGGCACGGCTCGCTGACAAGGGATATTTGGGCGCGTTCCTGCTCGGGGTAATCTTCGCTCTGAGTTTCTGCCCGTTCTCCGCAGTGCTCTTCTTTGC
>DATEXZ010000069.1:0-2956 GCA_035256445.1 Methanoregula sp. | reverse complement strand
CGCATTGAGGAAGATTCTGCATCTGCCAGCACCCCGGTATTTGCAGTTACCGCCGTTTCCCAGCTCGAGATTCCCGGGACGATTTCCGATGCGATATTCCTGCGGGTCCTGACAATCGGACCTTTTTTCATCCCCCGTGCATCAGCTGCATGTACCTTTGCCCGCCCAACTCCGATGCATGAACCGTCTTTCCCGAGAATGAAGACTTCATCCCCCGCCTGCACCGCATCGTCAATAAAAACGAGTCCGGGCGCAAGGACGCTCATGTGCTGATCCTGTATGAACGGGATCGCATCGTCGTCAACAATAACATACCGTTTTAGGGGAGTGAACAGAGCACAGGCTTCGGGGCGGGGGACAGGTTCCCAGCGATGCTGCCCGGGGAAATATCGTATGATTCCTGCAATTCCCCCCCCGACAACGATCTCTTCCATGCGGTCCTGATCCGGCACCTTATTCAGGAGGACGAGGTGCCCGTCCGGGATCAGGGGTGCGCCGAAATGATCCTTATAGATACGGTTGATCAGCTCAACATCTGCCGGAAATGCAGGGCGTGCATCTCCCGGCGGGGTCACCGGAACCTCCCGGGTCTGTGTTCCGCAGGCACAGCGTCCGGCAAGGACCGGCGCATGGCAATGATCGCACCAGCGCAACAGGATTTTTCCAAGATATGACGGACGCATCTTCTTATCCATTCGTTCTTTGGGAATAAAAATGGAAAGGGAGAGGACCGGAGGTTCAGGGAATACCAGAAATATCTGCCCTCAATAACCAGGGGGATTTCAGCCAGGGTATTCTGCCAATATTCCGATCGCACACAACGGGGATTAATAAATATCAATCCTGCATACAGTATTGTTCAGATGATCAATGCCTGGTTTTTTGCAGCACTCTGCCTTGTCTTTCTTACGTTGTGCGCTCTCCTGCGGGTAATTCCCGGGCCGACACGCGACGACCAGCTCATCGCAGTGAATGCTGCAGTAACCATCGCAGCTGCCGCGGCAATTGCGCTGAGTATTTTCTGGCAAAGCCTGTTCATACTGGATACCTCAATTGCAGTTCTCGCACTCTGCTATGCCGGAACCATCGCATATGCACATTACGGGAAGGGTGAAGGTGTATGAGCGATCCTTTCATCGATGCAGTAATTTATATCCTTTTCATTGTCAGCGTCGGTTTTAGTGGAATCGGGGTAATCGGTCTTTTACTCTTCCCCGATATCCGCAGCAGGCTGTATACGGCAGTCAGGGCGACACTGATCGGTACCGCTGCCATGGTTGTATCGGTGATTGTCTACGCATTTTTCGTCTCCCTGTCTGGAGGGGGAGACCTGTACATTTCGCTGGTAATCCATAGTCTTGTCCTCATGTGCATTGTTATCATTGCAAATCTGGTACTGTACCGGCTGATACGTAATAGAGCCACAACCCCCGATACCTGCAAGTCCTCTCAGCAAGACACCAGCACGGATATAAAATAATTTCCTTAATAATTTCTTAATGAACCGGAAGAATTTCTCACTCCCAGCGCATACGTCATTCTTCGGGAAAATGTCAGGGGAGGAATTTTTTAATTCCGCCAAATTATCCCTTTTTTGTGAATCGGATAAAAATTTAAAGGATTGCGCATTTCGAGATTTATTCCTGAAAGAATCAGCCCATGTTCTGATACTGGCATTTTGCAGGGAAATAAGTGGTGGTTTATAGGGATTCTATGCTCCAAAATGGCGTTGTGACCAAAATATTTATTAATTTATAGATTAATGACTTTAATAACCCTTTCCGGTAGGAGGTGGAATACACATGGCAGCAGCAAAGAAGGCAGCGGCAAAGAAGCCGGAAGCGAAAAAGCCAGCCAAAAAGGCGGCAGCGAAGAAGAAATAATCTTCATATTCCACTAAGAATTTTTTTGCAGTTTTTTTATCCACCTTTCTGATCGGTTTTCAGTACGACATTGTAACAAAAGATTTGTTTCCAGGCATATTTTTGCCTCTGATCTTGGGTTTTCCCCTACATCCTGAAACGGTGAAAATTGCATAAACTGATTTCCCGAAGTAAAATGCAGGTAGTACAAATAAAGGCGGGTTTACGGTCTTACTGCAATTAATTTATCGTTCGGAACCCGAATTTTGGTATAAAACCAGAAAGATTAAAATATGATGGCATTTATTTCATCGTAATAATGTATATTAAAAAGAAATTTACATGAGCAATCCTGCTGCAATGCGCCAGCGCCTTGCATTACTATTTAATTATATAAATCAGATACAGATACAATTCGAACGGTGATACTCCTTGAGCTATCGTTTAAACCTTGAACTGATTGTTACCCAGCCTGTGCTGCATGCCGTAAAGAATTATGACATCAACATCCCGGAGATCTGCATCACTGCGATACTCAACGAGATTGAGAGGCTCGACAGCATCACCGGCGCGGTTGCCCATACCACGGCATCGAGAGATATGGAAATCCGGGAGCTTAAAGAGACCCTCCTCGACATGCAGAACAGGCTGGAGAAGGCAGAGGCAGCACTCGCGGCGCAAAAGCACTGGGTGTGGCACCGGTAAAATAGTTCTTTTTTAAAAATCAGTCCCCTGGAGTCAGGGATAGTCACTGCCATGAGGCGATGCATTCCTCCTCAAATCATTCAATAATTCGTACATCAGTTTTTGTTTGAAAAGGTAATGTAGTATTTTCTCTTAACGCCAACCGTGACAAAGGAAAAGTAAAAACTATTTAATCATTACCGGATTGTAATTTAAGCGTTAATTGGTGATAGGTCAAAAAACTGAATCAGTGCTGATCCCCCGGCGATTGTTTTTATTTTAAACAAGATTTTTTTGATATTTTTGTAAAATATTAGTAAAATGAACTCTGAATAAAATAGATAGTTTTATTAATTTGTAAATGATTATATCATTTATGTTAAATGAGGATGTGATCCACTACATCGCAT
>DATEXZ010000068.1:0-10977 GCA_035256445.1 Methanoregula sp. | reverse complement strand
TGACGAACTTGACCGTAGGATTCTCTCGGTCATAGCCAGGGATTTTGATGGCGGTCCTGTCGGTGCCAAGACTATTGCAATCTCGGTAGGGGAAGAGGTGAGGACCATCGAGGATGTATATGAACCCTACCTTATACAGATAGGTTTTCTCAAACGCACCCCGCAGGGAAGGGAGGTTACACCGGCGGCAAAGAAGCATCTCAATAATCCGCAGAAGACGCTGGTGTAAGTCATCCTTTCGACTCTTTTCTGGCCTTCACCATTCAACCCAGAACCCTTTGTACTCCCCGGTCGCGGCACACGGTGTAACCGACAGGTCCCTGACCTGGATCAACGGCTCTTCCCGTGCCCGGACCAACCTGACAAAATCCTCAAGAGATGCACGGGAACTCTCGGCAACCATCATCACTGAACCATCCGGCATATTCCTTACAACCCCGTGAACTCCGGTCATATGTGCACAGCTTGCCACGAAGTGCCGGTATCCCACGCCCTGGACCTTGCCTTTTGCAACCGCGGTGATCCGCTCCATATTACCGACAAGGGAATTTCTGGCATTAAATTTTGTCTTATGGCTTCTGGATTTTGCAATGGTCTGACTCCTGCGATTATTGCTGTCAGCCGGGATCGAAAAACCTGGAAAAGTGGAAACACCCTACCACAGAAGGTGCATATCCAGACTCATATGATCTTTTGCACTTACGATAAACCTAAAATTACTTGAAAATATAATTCTGTCAATGTAAAGGAGAGGTTTCACCTGACCATACAACTTTTCAATCCATGGACGTGTGTCATTATCATTGTCACTTTACTGGTTTCCGGCTGCACGACAGTATTCCCGGATGGAACACCCGGAACGACGACAGTAACTACATCAATCACGCCAGTAAACCCGCCGGACTGTGGTCTCACTCCCTGTCACGGTTTGGATCTCACGTGCGGCCCGGAAATACCGGAGGTCTGTACTGCTGTATACCAGCTTGGTGACAAGTGCCGCCAGTTTACCAACTGCACTACCGATAGTAACGGGACCTGCAGGATGGTAATGAAACCGGAATTTAATACCTGCAGATCCTGCGTACTGACCTGTCTGAACGAATCCCGGAATGATCCTTCGAAATCTTTTGCATGTGAGGAGAAGTGCTGAGAGATTACCGATTGTTTTCACCGGGTGATCTGGAGGGGCACCTGTATTCCGCAGGCATTCACCACTCCATCCAAAAACAGCCCGTCTTTTCCCTGCGACCGTGCTACCCTCACGGCACTATCCGTTTTTCCTCCCAATAGCGTACAGTAGCGTTTTATAATTCGAAGGAAATTACCCCGTTTTGCCTGAATCCCAAGGAAATCACATACTTAAAAAATTGTGTAAAAGTGCACGTTTTTTTGCATAACAGTGATGAAAAAGTTAGTAAACGGAACCCGCAGAGGGCTCCGATTGACCATTCCGGGATATTCTCCGAAGATGGTGCCAGAAAAGAGGATCATTTCCCATCCTCCGACGGAGATATAGGGTTATCTCCACTGTCAGCAAAAATATCAGACAGATCCACCGTCGTCACGGGAAGGGATTCCCGCGGGACATGCAAGTCATCGGCCCGGATTTCCAGGACGGAATCGTGGCCTGACCTGAAAGACACACGGCATTTTTCAAAGGAAAATCCCGTTCCCCGACCTTTAACTAAAATACTTCAGTTTTAAGCCTGGAGAATTCTTTCTTGTGCTCACTTTTTCTTTCTCATAGTCATCAGGAACGGGAGCAGCATTACGACTGAGAGGATCGCCATAAACTGAAGAAAAAAAAACAGGAGAGCCTCGCGTCCCATGTCATAAAACCTCAAATCAACCGACATGGTCCTGTTCCACTGGATCAAGGTAGAGTTATCTGCAAACCGCGTCACACTTGCGCCGGGACTGATCCCAGCCAGCAGCGGATTTTGCACCGCAAATTCCTGAGGGAGGGTGATATTGACATGGTAGGGACTCTTAAAGGATGCCTGCAGGTGGTTATCCCGAAGGGGCGAGATGTATGAAACCGTGTAATTTCCCCGCTCGAATGTCAGGGCCATGAAATTACTGGTAAACGTGGGCCCGGTCGTATTGAACTGGCAGGGTGAACAGTTCCCGGAGAGCTGGACCTCGCCAACGGTAAGGGGCACGGGTTCACCGAGCATACCGGTATCGACAAACTCGTACCGTGAAGCATCCTGGATCTCTATTGACGCCCGGTATGCTGTCCCGTTGGGAAAGATCAGGTACTCTGCGGAGAGTGCAGCCACCGGTGAGACTGCAATCAGCGTGATTATAAGTGCAGAGCAGAGAGCAATGACGGTAGATCTGCGTCGATCTCTGTCGGGGGTTCGCATTGTTTTATCACCGTATCCGGGTCCTTGAGCAGATGCCCTGTCACAACACAGACAATCCGCTCATCCCGGTCAATCTTACCCTGTTCTACCAGTTTCCGGATACCTGCAACCGAAGCTGCCGATGCCGGCTCAACGCCAATGCCCTCTTTGCGGGCGAGGTCCCGCTGCATCCTCAGGATCTCCTCATCGGTGACCGATTCTGCGAGCCCCCCGGTCATTCGGATCGCCGTAAGTGCTTTTTCTGCATTCACCGGTGCCCCGATGCGTATAGCGGTCGCCACGGTCTCGGGATTCAACTCCGGGATCACTTCCGGCAGGTTCTCACGGATCGCACGTACAACCGGGCTGGACCCTTCGGCCTGGATACCGGTCATCATCGGCAATCGATCCATGAACCCCAGTTCCTGCAGTTCCAGGAATCCTTTGTAAACCGCTGAGATATTCCCTGCGTTACCTACAGGAAGGACAAACCGGTCTGGTACCTCACCGAGCTGGTCGAGAGCTTCAAAGCCAATGGTCTTCTGGCCTTCAAGACGGAAGGGATTGATGGAATTTAACAGGTACAGCCCATGTGACAGACAGAGATCGTGCACCATCTCAAGAGCGCGATCAAAGTTTCCCCGGATGGAAATTACCCTGGCCCCATGCATAAGCGCCTGAGCAACCTTGCCCACCGCAACCTTTCCGGCCGGGAGGAGGACAACGGCTGGTATCCCCGCTTTCGCTGCATAGACCGCAAGGCTTGCTGAAGTATTCCCTGTGCTTGCGCAGGCAACACTCTTTTTGCCCAGCTGGAGTGCCATCGAGACTCCCACGGTCATGCCCCGGTCCTTGAATGAACCGGAAGGGTTCATGCCCTCGTGTTTTGCGTACAGGTGGTTTAATCCCATCTCCTTTCCCAGCCGTTTCAGATGGTAAAGCGGAGTCCCGCCTTCCTGGAGGGTAACAGGATCAATCCTTACCGGCAACAGCTCGCGGTAGCGCCAGACCGAGAGCGGCCGCTTTTCCCACAGTGCCCTGGTTACGGTAATTTCGTCCAGCGGGTACTTCACCGCAAGAAGGTGACCGCATTTTTTACAATTATAGATAATCTCGTCAGCGGGATACGAGGCTCCACAGTTGACGCATACGAGATGGTACATGGAATAGTATTGGTCTGCCGGATACATATAGGCGTGCGGTTTTACCAGTTCACCATGACAGTCCGGTGAATTTTTTTTATAAGAATGAAAAACATACAACACAACCTGAAACGAATGATAATTTTTTTTCAGTCGAGGAGTGCCTGATAGAGCGAATCCCGGCAGTCTTTTTCCACCGGGAATGACTTCCTCACTCTCTCCACTTCACCGGGATCAATTTCTGAGAAAAGGAGTTGCTCTGCATCATTTGCCCGGCTGACTATCACCCCGTTGGGATCTGCTGTTACCGATGCACCTGAATACGTATCCACCGGTGTTTTTCCGGTAGTATTCACTCCTATAACATACATCTGGTTTTCCGCAGCCCGTGCAGTGACGAACAGCTCCCAGATCCGAATCCGGCTCCGGGGCCATGCAGAGGGAACAAACACTGCGTGGACACCTTTATGCGCATATACCCTGAACAAGGCCGGGAATCTGAGATCATAGCAGACTGCAATACCGCAGGTGAGTGAACCGAGGGAAAAAATACCCAGTTCAGTCCCGGATATGAACATATTTTGCTCATGCGATGGGGAGAACAGGTGAATTTTTGCATACGAAGCAAGGATCTGGCCGTCACTGCCTATCGCCAGTGCAGTATTTTTCGGGAGCGGGGTGGATCGTTCCCTGAACGATCCGAGAATGGCGATCCGGTGATCCTGTGCAAATCCACGCAGTGCTGTGACGATACTTTCGTCAGGAGTCTGGATATTTTTCCGGGAAGCCGGATCCCAGCCGGTTGCAAACTGTTCAGGAAAACAGATCATCTCTGCCCCGCAGTCAGCTGCATGCTTCACCAATATTTCTGCACGGGCGAGAGATTTTTCCGGATCTTCCCAGGAGCTTGTGAACTGGGCACTGCATACCCTGACAGTGTCTGGACAGCGGGTTTCATCCACAGTCATACGTTACCGGAATCCCCCTGGATCTTCACTCCACGTTTTAGTAATAATTCCTTCCGAAGCAGACTGTAGGAATCATTCACGGGATTATCCTCCGGCAAACAGTGGGAAGGCAAGTCTGATTCCATTGATAACGAACTGCACGGCAATCGCGATGAGGAGCATGCCCAGGAGACGGTTGATCGCCCGGTACTCGCGCTGCCCGATCTTTGTTATGATATAATCTGAATTCCGCATCATAAAGTACGTGAGAGCAATTGAAATCAGGATAGAGAAAAACACAATACCAATCGCAATTGGTGTTATGGTGATCGCTTCGTTCATAAGCACAATCGTTGTCGTGATTGCTCCCGGGCCGGCGATCATCGGTATGGCAAGGGGCATCATCGCCACATCCTCAATATCCCGGGATTCATATTTTTCGGTTGCGGTAAGTTTTGTGCGGGAGGTTTTTGCGTAGACCATTTCCATACCAATGCCAAAAAGCAGTATTCCTCCTGCAATCCGGAATGCCTCAAGAGTGATCCCAAAAAGCTGCAGGATCCATGTTCCAAGAACGGCGACGGTAAGCAGTATGATGAGGGCAAACCTGCAGGCGTCTTTTGCGATAGTGTCACGGGTAATCTGGTCCATAGACGTCGTAAAAGAAACGTAGATGAGGGTTGCACCGAGCGGATTGACAATAATAATGATGGAAGAAAGGGATAACAGCGTAAAACTGAGAACGTCGCCTGCCATTAAGGATAGTCCGGCTCTGAATAGTTATAGAGATTCCGGTAGAGTGCGGTGATACGGATAAAAAGAGAGGTTAATATTCGTAGATGATGGATTCGTCAATCCGTGTGAAGGTAACTATATCCTCCTGTCGGAAGTGGATCCCAATCTCACGGGCTGCACTCTGCAGCGAGTCGGAGCCGTGAATAACATTCCGGCCGATATCAATGCCAAAATCTCCCCGTATGGTACCGGGTGCCGCTTCCTGGGGATTGGTCGCCCCGATCAGGGTCCGGGCTATCGCAACCACATTCCTGCCTTCCCAGACCATGAGAAAACAGGGGCCGCTCATGATATACTTTTTAAGGGATGGGAAAAATGGTTTTGCAAGGTGTTCCTGGTATTGCTCGGTTACCCGCCCTTCAGGCAAATTCTCGAACTGCGCAGCAACGAGTTTCAGTCCTTTCTTTTCGAACCGGGAAACAATTTCGCCCACAAGACCGCGTTGAACCCCGTCGGGCTTGATCATAACAAATGTGCGGTCCACGGGATCTCACTCCTTGCTTGCAGACTTTTTTCCCGCAGCAGTCCACTGGACACGCCGTGGGACCCGCCCTAGCTTGTGGTTATTCTGGCACTTTGTGCCGCAGAAGTAAAAGATTGTACCGTCCTTTCTGATATACATCTTACCGGTACCTGGTTCGATCTGGATACCGCAGAAACTGCAGGGGTGTTGTTCTACCATTTTCATTACCGCCTTGACATTTTCTTGGCTTCCCGTTCGGTTTCGAGGAGCATGACAATATCTCCTTCCCGGATTGGACCAACCGTGTTGCGGGTGATAATCCGTCCCTTGTTGTTGCCCTCGAGGATACGGCACTTCACCTGCATTGCCTCACCGTGCATGCCGGTTGAGCCGACAACCTCGATCACTTCGGCTGGCGTTGCATCGTCTGCCATGGTGAAACCCTCAGGCCTTCAGCGCGGTAAGCTGCTTGGTAAGGTCTTCAATCGTTTCTTTTGCCTTTCCAGGCTTTACAATTGCAGCAGCAGCAGAGCCAACGTCGAGACCGCTTGCAGCCCCGATATCGTTCTGTTTGTTGATGAAAATATACGGGACTTTCTTCTCGTCACAGAGTGGACCAAGGTGCATCACGATCTCTTCAGGTTCCACATCCGCGCCGATCAGCACAAGCTGGGCAATGCTGCGTTCGATGGCTTTCGTCGCTTCGTTGGATCCTTTCTTGATCTTACCTGTATCCCGTGCAACTTCAAGGGCTTCAAGCGCCTTGTTCTGAAGCTCTTCCGGAGCCTGCGTTTTAACGTAACCTTTTGCCATAACTCACCTCATTCAGGAGTAGAATGCTCCTTCATTACTCATCAGTCAGCAATGATGTAGCCATATCATTTCATCAGGAGCGGAAATAAAGGTTTGTGAATGACTGGCCGGAGACCAGAAAAAAAGCATTGTTTATTGACCAGAATCATCATGTGCCGTCATCACAAGGGCCGGTAAATTTCAGTCCCCTGGGCAGAATAAATTTTCTCAAGGCCAGCTGCAGGAATTTGTACATTATACCGTTCCCGCTCTTCAGCACCTACATACAGGAGAGTGGCCTGGTATTTTTTCATGAGCGGAACGGTTTTTTCCGGCTCTTCGTAGATCGACTTTATATCAGCGAGCCGTGAACTGAACCACCCGGTATCATCGCTCCGCCACATGTACTCGTGGAAGGGCATACCGATTATACCGGGAATGCCGGTAAACGACGAGATCCGGGAGTAGTACGTATAGTCGCCCCCTTCTGCTTCTACAATGATCTCATTCCCGGTAAGAGTGCGCAGGTATGCAACCGCTGCAGCATCTCCCGGGTGTGAATCATGGAGATATGCGAGCCCGTCAAGGGTTCCTCTTCCATAGTTCTGATTGACCGGGATGACAAACGGGAGTATAAAAAGTATGCTGACTACGATAACAGCAGCGATCGCAGTATGTCTGGCCGGAACAGGGGGTATCAGCCCGGATTCAGATACCCATTTCCCCAAAATGGAGAATGCAGCAGTGCCGAGCATGAGCCATGCGGGAAGGTAGGTCTTGAAGACGGTGTTCATCCGGAAAAACGTATCTCCCATGTTATCTTTCAGGTAAAAGAGTTCACAGAAGAGCAGGATCGCAAGCCCGAAGAATGCGAGAAGACCGGGAAAATCGACGTCTTTTCCGGTAACAATCCTTGTTGCCAAATATCCTGCCGGGATCACGATAAGTGCCGCTGTACCATATCCCGCCAGGAGAAAGGGTACAGCAATGAGGAGCAGCCAGGGACGCCGCAGGATGTCCTGCCTGAGGACCAGGATGATAATGCCAAGAAACAGCCCGTTAACCAGCAGGAATTCAACCGGGTCTGAAGGGGTGTGTACGATACCGATCCCCCCGGTATGCGTCTGGAGCTGGAGATAGAATGGCAGATAACTCAGAACAGCCAGCACCGGGACGGCCACAAGGAACTTTATAGCGGAATTTCTGTCAGCGGTATTCCAGGTCCTCCGCAGGATCAGGGCGATGACAAGTACCGTAAATGGGGCATATATCAATACATCCCAGGTATTGATCAGCGGCATAGATCCAAGGCTGACCGCGGTGAATATCCCCACGAGACACTTATCCCGGTTTCCCAGGCATTCCCATCGCACATATGCGAAAAGGAGCAGGAAGATAAGGAATGCCTGGTTGAACAGCGAGATAACATGGGCGTGGACATCGCCCCACAGGAATGAGAACAGCGGGTATTCGTTGATGGTGTTGGCAATGGTCCTCGTACTATCCCAGAAAACAGAACTCCATGCTTTCCCCTGGATAATCTGGAAAAAAAATGAGGGGTTCGGAATGAATAATACGAGCAGCGGCAGCCAGCGGTACCGATCGAGAGCGAGTGTCCCGATGGCATACATCGAGAGAGCAGCCATTCCAAAAATTGTCGGGAGTGCGAGATTGAATGCAATGTTCGAGGGCACACCGGTAACGATTCCAAGGCACCCGAACATCCAGTAGCCGAGGTAATAGTATACGTTCAGGAATCCACCGGCAAACCATGGATCCAGCGGTGGTACTACCGGATTTCTCATGACGGATGCAAGAAATGCGTGATCCATGAATTTTTCCGCATAGGATATGGTAGGGTTGACAAACCGCACATCCAGCATGAGAAAAAAACAGATCATGAAGAGGGTCTCCCAACGCCATTCAGCCTTCAGCTCATCCAGGGAATAGTGACGGAAGAACAGGTGGTACGCGAGAAGTGCGATAAAGGGGAGCAGTGCGAGATGGACGGGAACGTGGACCAGTCCGCAGTACCATGAAAGGAGCGTGAATGCCAGGAGTGAAGCCGGGAATGCGACCGGGAATGCATAGCTGCCAAACGTCTTTTTTAACGACGGGTATAACGAAAGTTGCAGCAGAGAGAGTACGATGAGCCAGCTTATGACAGAAAAAACCTGCAGTTCAATGGTCAGACCCTTTTCCCCCGCCAAGTTTTGCATCCAGTGCCGATTTGATACTCGGGATTACCCAGTCTCCGAAGAAATAGATAGAAACTATTCCCCCTGCAAGGGTAACGAGGTTCTTAATCAGGTGATCGATTACCGCAATGAGGGTTGAGATCGCCGGGGATACTCCCACAAGACCGAAGATGATTGCGAGGGAAATTTCGTAGGTCCCGATTCCTCCGGGAGTAATGGGTACTGCTTTTACCAGGTTACCAACGACGACTGCGAGAACGACAACGGCAAACGGGATCTGCTGCCCAAACATCATGATGACCGAGACACAGACCAGAATATCGAGAAGCCAGATAATGATCGATGAAAACCCGAGAACGACAATCGATCGGATCGAGAGAGAAGCACGTTTTATCTCGTGGAGCATGGTAAGCAGGATCCGTAAATATTTATTTTCCGCAGAAAACCTCCCGAGAAAGAATAACATGAGAAAAAAGATCACCCCGGCAATGAGGGGAACGATGACAATGGTGTAATATACCGGCGGTACATTGAGAACAAAGATCAATGCGATAGCACCGAGAATTGCCACGGTCACAATATCGAACACACGTTCAACGACAATCGAGGAGACTCCCTCAGAATAAGTTGTGTTGTATTCATGCCTGAGAATGAATACCCGTACAAAGTCGCCCAGACGTGCAGGAACAACGAGATTTGCGGTCTGGCTGACAAATATACAGGCAGTAGAAACTGTGAGACTGATCTGGTAACTGAGACCGTGCAGGATAAAGCGGTATCTCCAGCCCCGGAGCCACCATGCAGCCAGGCAGATTCCCACACCGATGGCGAGATATACCGGGACCACGTGAAGGAGGGCTTCAAGCAGGTCGTCCCATACCCTGATGAGCATATAAGCGATGATACCAAAGGCAATGATGGTCGGTATGACGATCGCACTAATTTTTCGATACATGGATCTGCCACCACAATCTCAGAATCGACGATCCCATCTCGAAAACGTCGTTTATTTTTACTGTTGTCCCTTTTCCGGCTCTCCAGCGAACGGGAAATTCCCGGACGATGAATCCATTCCGCTGTGCCCGGACAAGGAGTTCCGTGTCCCAGAACCAGTGATTTGAGCGTACGGCAGGAAGTATGCGGACTACCTTTTCTTTATTAAACGCCTTGAATCCGCACTGGTGATCGTAGATCCTGCTTCCCAGAAACAACCTGACGAGAAAGTTATAGGAGCGGCTTGCTATCTCGCGACCCCCGGTGCGAACAATGTCGCTGCCGGGTATGAGCCGTGATCCGGTAGCAATATCTGCCCCTTCACGGATAGTAAGTATCAGCTCGGGAAGATGGCGCATATCAGTGGCAAGATCGACGTCATAATAACATACAATGGTGCCTCTGGATTCAGAAATTGCACGGTTAAGCGCTTTCCCGCGCCCAAGGCGTTCGTCACTGTGAAGAAGACGAACACGCGAATCCTTCTGTTCATACTCTTTTACCAGGCCGGCACTGCCGTCAGTGCTGCCGTCCTCTGCGACAATCAGTTCAAATTGTTCTGTTATCCGGGACAGGGTTTCGACAGATCGGGGGATGGCAGTCTCAAGGGAACGACGGTCATTGAAAACAGGTATGATCGCGGTCACCTCAGGGTCAGTCACCTGAACGCCTCCCGATGCATTCAGCTACTTCGGATCCCGCACGTATAGATCCTTCCATGCTCCTCTCCGGATAATTTGTCCGGGAGAACATCCCTGCCATGTAAAGTCCCTGGTGTTCATAGGAGGGGATGAGCGAGCGATATCCTGTGGTATACACCGGCCCTGCCCAGGGATCGACTGCCATCCTGTGCCAGTGAACCTCGTCTTCTGCCAGGGAAAAACGGGTACAGAAATCTGTAAGCATCTGTGTATCAAGGTTCGGTGGCACCCTGCCGGAGAAGTACGAGGCGAGGTACACGATATGTTCGCCATATCGGTCAGGAGGAATAAAATTTGTGTGGGCAACTACTGCCCCGTAGGGAGCAGGATCCTTCATGTTCAGCCAGTAAATACCATCGGTCACATCCCGATCAATAGCAAGTGTCATGCATGCAGCTCCCTGGTAGGGAACAGGGGAGAGTACCGGGCCGCCAACCCGTTCGAGTTCCTGGGGAGGGATGGTAGAAATAATCGCATCGTAACGAGTACCGTTGATCTCCCATGCTCCGTTCCGGTAAGAAACAGAAGAAACCGTGGTTTGTTTCTGAATCCTTCCCCCTTTTGATTCAACAGACCTTTCGAGAGCATCAATAATCTG
>DATEXZ010000067.1:0-12895 GCA_035256445.1 Methanoregula sp. | reverse complement strand
CATATCTTCAGGTTTACCCAGTACCACCGGGATAGCCCTGACAAGAAATGTTTCTTTTCCAAACTCCTCAAGAATCAGGCCTGCCTGCGCAAGTGCAGGTATGAGATCCCTGAGAACTGCGGCTTCATGCACTGACCTGTGCAGGATGAACGGCACGATGAGTTCCTGTGAACAGTGATCACCCGACATGCGGGCATTGACGAGTTCGTAGAGAATACGTTCATGTACCGCATGCTGGTCGATAATCACAAGATCGCCGGTTTCTGTTGTAGCCAGGATGTAGATCCCCCCGAACTGACCGATCACATCCAGGACCGGAAGTCTGGTCTCAAGCGGTACACTGCCGGTAGCAAGTTCAGTCTGCCGAAGCTGGCGATCGGTAACGAGGGTCCCCGCATGAGTGGTTTCGCTGACCCCGTAAGGTGCCGGTGTGCCCGGATCATATGCATGGACGGTATCCGGTCCTGGTCCTTCTCCTGATGCAACAGGGTATGGTCGTGAAGGAGCTACAATGCCCGGGATCAGGTCATGCTGAAGTAACACCGTATTCACTGCTTCTGTCACCGAAGAGGCAATCTCTTTTTCATGGGAGAGGCGCACCAGTTTTTTTGCGGGGTGCACATTTACATCAACAAGATGGGGATCAATCGTCAGGGAAAGAAACGCGATCGGGAACCGGTCTTTGGGAAGCAGGGTGCCGTAACCCAATATCACGGCCCCGCCGATTGTTGTTGACGATACATACCGCTGGTTGATGAACACCATTATCCGGGATGTGTCCTTTCGCGTGAGTGCCGGACGTGAAATATACCCGGAAATCTTCACGAGAGGGAACGATGCATCCACCGGAATAAGATCCTTTACCGTGGGACTTCCAAATATCCGCGCAATCGTATCGAGAATTTTTGAGGATCGATCCGTTATGATCTTGTTGTTCCGGTCAGTAACAACCCGAAAGGAAATCTCCGGATGCGTAAGGCAGATCCCTTCAAGCAGGGAGTAGATATTCGCAAGTTCAGTGTTCCTGCTCTTCTGGAACTTTTTTCGGGCCGGGGTATTAAAAAAAAGATCCTGGACCTGAATGCTGGTTCCCTGAGGCACACCGATGTCGCATGTCTGAAGTATTTTCCCTCCCTCAGCAACAACTTTTATCCCGGCAATAATTCCCGGTTCACGGGATCGTGTTGTCAGGGTGACCCGTGCAACTGCGGCAATGCTGGCAAGGGCTTCTCCACGGAATCCGAGAGTGTGTAGTGTGTTGAGATCCTCTATCCGGAGAATCTTGCTTGTTGCATGGGGAGTGAAGGCAAGTACTGCATCTGAAGGTGACATTCCACATCCATCATCAGTAACCTGTATACTCCCGATTCCTTCTGCTGATGTGGTAATATCAATGCGGATAGAACGGGCACCGGCATCAATAGCATTTTCTACCAGCTCCTTTACAACAGATGCAGGGCGCTCAACTACCTCCCCTGCAGCGATCTGGTTGACCGTTGCCTGATCAAGGATATGAATGGCAGAACCGGTGTTTTGTACTGTCATGACGGGTATTCCTTTTTCTCCAGCATCTTCTGAAGCTCAGCAATTTTCGCAAGCGCCTGCATGGGGGTTATCTCATCGGTGTTGATACGGGCAAGGTGATCGAGTACCGGGTCGGGCACAGGTTTTTTTATGGAGTTCTCGTTATCAACAAGGAGAATCTGCGTGTAACGCTGCGGGCGGGTACCCGCCGGGACATCACGGTTCATTGTTTCGTTCAGGATAGATTCAGCACGATCAGTCACTTTTTTTGGAATACCGGCAAGACGGGCTACATGAATTCCATAGCTCTTATCGGTTGCGCCACAGATGAGCTTTCGCAGGAAAATGACTTCATTATTGGTCTCTTTTACCGCAAAATGGTAATTCTTCACCCGTTTTAATGAGCCCTCCACGTCAACAAGTTCGTGAAAGTGTGTGGCGAACAGTGTTTTTGGGCCGGCACCGGCCCGCCCGTGCAGGTATTCGAGAACTGCTTTTGCAATCGAATGCCCGTCTGCCGTACTTGTCCCTCTCCCAATCTCATCAAGGATTACAAGACTCCTCACCGTTACATTGTTGAGAATATTTGCCAGCTCGAGCATCTCAACAAAAAAAGTACTCTGCCCGCTGGCGAGATCATCAAAGGCGCCGACACGGGTGAATATGCGGTCAAGTACGCCGATACTTGCATACCGTGCGGGGACATAACAACCTGACTGTGCCATGATACAGATCAGTGCCACTGCCCGCATGTACGTGGACTTACCAGCCATGTTGGCACCGGTGATGATCATCACCTGTGTTCCTGAACTTGTAAGTTCGGTGTCATTCGGTACAAAAACTCCCGACACACCCTGTTCTACGACCGGGTGACGCCCGTCACGGATGATAATCGCATCACTCCGGTTCAGCTGGGGGCGGACATAATCATGCACCTGTGCAATTTCGGCAAGGGATGCCGACACATCCAGGACAGATATCCCCCTGGCAGTTGCCTGAAGATCCGGAATAGCCGTCCTGAGTATTTCGATAATACCTGTATAGAGTTCACGCTCAAGTGCAAGGATTCGCTCGTCGGCGTTTGTGATTAAGGTTTCCTTTTCCTGCAATTCAGGAAGAGTGTAGCGCTCGCCGGTTGCCGTTGTCTGGCGGCGCTGATAATGGGACGGCACGAGAGAAAGATTTGGCTTTGTTATATCGATGTAATAACCGAAGATCCTGTTATACCCGATCTTAAGTGATTTTATCCCGGTCTTCTGCCGCTCAATATCCTGGAGTCTGACAATCCAGTCCTTCCCTGTATGCAGTACTCCCTTGAGGGAATCCAGTTCTTTTGAATAGCCGGGCCGTATAACCCCTCCGTTTCGCGCTATGGCAGGGGGATCATCAATGATAGCTTTCTCTATGATACCAATTAAATCCGGAAAATCCCGGAGATCTTCCAGAGCGCCGGTAATAGGGGATGGGATCTCATCGCTGTCAGATTCCTTCAGAATGGTTCTGATTTCCGGGAGAACTTCGAGCGAGACTGCAAGTGCGACAAGGTCACGGGGCCCTGCATTTCCGTATGCAATCCGTCCTGCAATTCTCTCAATATCTGCGCATCTGGCAAGCATCGTCCTGAGTTCAAGACGCCTGGGGGTACTTGCGATCAAAAAACTGATCGCGTCCAGCCGTTTATTAATTTCATCGGGGTCGGTCAAAGGACGGGAAAGCCGGTTCACCAGCATCCGGCTTCCCATCGGTGTTTTTGTAAGGTCCAGACAGGAAAAAAGAGTAGCCCCCCGTGGATCGAGGCGGATATTTTCTTTCACTTCAAGGTTACGCAGCGTGATAGCATCAAGGATGAGGCCCTGAGCCTGGGAGCGCGTGGAGAGGCTCCTGATGTGAGCGAGGGGGGCGTTCTGTGTTTCTTTTGCATAGGCAAGCGCAGCACCTCCGGCACATACTGCTGCAGGAAACTCCTCGCACCCGAACCCGGCAAGGGAGGCGACATGGAAATGGTCCATGAGATTCTGGCGAGCCCGCTCTTCAGAAAATCCATCGTTTCTGTAGAGGGTAACTGTAACGCCCCGCTCCCTTATACGTTCTGCAAGACCAGAAGGAACCGCTGAAGGGATGATGCATTCTGCCGGGCGGTAACGGGCTACTTCGGAAAGAATATTTTCAAATCCCGGGTCGTAATCTGCAGGGACAATAAAAAATTCCCCGGTCGAAATATCGAGAAATGCCATACCCCATTGCCTGTTTTTCCTGTCGGGGCAGATGGCGAGGAGGAATGATGGTGCCGATGAGGACAGCATCGTAGAGTCGATTACCGTGCCGGGGGTGATTACCCGAACCAGCTCGCGCTTCACGATTCCTTTGGTATTTTTTGTATCGCCAACCTGGTCGACAACGGCTACCTTGTATCCTTTGCCGACAAGTTTTGCAATATATCCGTCCGCTGCATGATAAGGTACACCTGCAAGAGGGATCCGGTTTTCGCCGCTTTTTGAGCGTGATGTAAGGACAATTTCCAGTTCCCGGGAAATAAGTTCTGCATCCCGTTCAAAGGTCTCGTAAAAATCACCAATTCTGAAAAACAGGATAGTATCAGGATATTTATCCTTGATCTCCCGGTACTGCCGCATGACCGGTGTGAGGCGGGCGCTGTTATCGGTATCGCCACTACTTTCTGCGGGCTGGTCGGAAGTCATGTACGCAGAAAAATTGCGTTTCCGGACCAATTAATACCGATCTTATCGCTATGGCCGACTGGTCAGGAATTTTTGTGTATATACAGGATCACCAGAGGAAGGGAAATGAACAGCGCGATAATCCCAAAAGTAAGACCGAGAAAGAAACCGATGCTCACGAGGTGGGTAATCTCCGCGAGAAAATTTACCGCAAGGGGGATGGCACTCCAGAGGATCAGTATTCCTGTAATACTGATAATGCAGATCCCAATCGCTGCATTTTTAATATCCTGCATGGATGGTGCAACTGACAGTACGAGCGTCAGAGTGATGTAAAGATACAGAAGGAACCAGGGATTGAAGACGACAACAAGATTCTGTACAAACATTCCTATGATACCTGCTGCGAGCAAAAATAGTTCGTCGGTTGAATTTACACCCTGAAGAAATGGGGGAAATTCGCAGCCGAGATACGTTGAAAAGATCCAGCTGAACCCGGCGAGTACCATGGGGATGCAGAAAAGCGGGGCAGTACCAATCACCAGATCGCCAAGGTAGGGAATTTTTGGCTGGGAATACGTTACTGAACCCCCTTCTTTTGAAAAAAGAACAACTTTTTTTATTTTTGCTCCCATAATGACACACCCGAAAACATGGCTTAATTCATGAACTACTACGCCGGGAGCGCGGATGATATAATAAAAAAACCGTATGGGAATTACCTGTGCCCACAGTATGTCAAGTGCCCGGGAAATGAGAATCACACCGATTCCCATACCGATGACCATCAGAAACGGGATCACATTCTGGTCCATTTTCGTACCTATGATCTTTGGAAAGAGGTCACAGATAATGCTACCATATCCCCTTGTTCATTCTGAAAGTCTCTTATCCTCACATGCCAATGAGCAGCTATGCCACCGGATAACCGCGTCGTGAATTCATTACCCGCTGCCACAGAACTGCATTACAACCGGCTCATCAATGAAAAGAGCCCGTATCTCCTCCAGCACGCGACTAACCCTGTGGACTGGTATCCCTGGGGGGATGAGGCATTTGAACGTGCCCAGAAAGAGGATAAACCCGTCTTCCTTTCCATTGGTTATGCAACATGTCACTGGTGCCATGTCATGGCGCATGAATCATTTGAAGATATCGGCGTCGCTGCAATCCTGAATAAGGATTTTGTCTGCATCAAGGTGGACCGCGAAGAACGCCCGGATATTGACAGCGTCTATATGTCAGTCTGCCAGATGATGACCGGCCAGGGAGGATGGCCGCTTACTATTATTCTTACCCCGGAAAAAAAGCCGTTCTTTGCAGGGACATACCTGCCAAAGGATGCGCGACATGGCATGTATGGACTTCTCGACCTGCTTCCCCGCATCACAATACTCTGGCAGGAGCAGCGCAGCAACCTTACTGCTTCGGCAGATGAGATATCGAATGCTCTTCAGAAGATCCCCGTATCAACCGGCAATATCTCTCCGGATGCGTCACTGCTCCAGGAGGGGTACAAAGAGCTTGCAGTACGGTTCGATGAAGCCTATGGAGGTTTTGGCAGTGCCCCAAAATTCCCGACGCCGTATACCCTTATATTCCTGTTACGGTTCTGGAAACGAACCGGCACGAAGCGTGCACTTGCCATGGTGGAAAAGACACTCGGGGAAATGCGCATTGGTGGCATCTGCGACCAGATCGGAGGAGGGTTTCACCGGTATTCAACCGATTCCCGCTGGCGGGTGCCGCATTTCGAGAAGATGCTGTACGACCAGGCGCTTCTTGTCATGGCATATACCGAAGCGTATCAGGCAACACATAATCCGCAATTCCGGAAAACCGCTGAGGAGATCATCGCGTATGTAATCCGCGATCTGAGCTCTCCTGGCGGTGCCTTCTTATCAGCTGAAGATGCAGACAGTGACGGGACAGAAGGAGCTTTTTACCTCTGGACCGTGCACGAAGTCGAGCAGGTACTGGGAAAAGATGATGCTGCGCTCGCTGCGCGATTCTTCAATATCACCCCAGCCGGAAATTATCCTGCTTCGACAGACAAACCCGGACAAAATATCCTCTACCAGACACAATCTTCAGCGCATCCTGATCTATCATCTGAATCATCTCACTCACCTGCAGAATCGCGGCTTGAATCCATAAAAAAAAGGCTCTTCACCGCACGGGCTGCGCGCTCTCGTCCTTCTCTTGACGATAAAATACTTGCTGACTGGAACGGTCTGTTTATTGCTGCACTTGCTCAGGCAGCACGAGTTTTTCATAATGAAACCTATCTGACAGCGGCCCGGCTGGCGATGCAGTTTGTTCTGCACCATATGCATGATGAAAAAGGCGATCTCCTGCACCGGTATCGCGATGGTGAGGCTGCGATCCCGGCATTCGGTGACGATTACGCTTTTATCATCAGGGCATTGATCGAGCTGTATGAATCAACATTCGAACCTTCCTATCTTTCATCAGCGCTTGATTACCACGCACGTTTTCTTTCGCATTTTTGGGATGTTCAGTGCGGGGGATTTTTCACGGTACCGGATACTGAAAAAATAGTTCTGGTACGCAAAAAAGAGATTTATGACGGAGCAACACCATCCTGTAATTCCATCGCATTTGAAAATCTGGTGAGACTGGCGCATCTCACCGGTGATACAGCATTCGGGGAACGGGGATCGGAACTCTCCCGTTGTTTTGCAGAAACGGTTCGACAATCTCCATCAGCCTATGCAGGATTTTTGTCAGCTCTTGACAATGCCATCGGTCCCGTTCACGATGTTGTGATCAGCGGGGATCGCGAAGCTCCAGACACACAGGCCATGATCAATGCACTGCGGGATTGCTACCTTCCCTCAGTGATGGTGCATTTTCTGCCCGCCGATGACTCCCGGACCCGGCTGTTCGCTCTTGTCCCCTTCTTACGCGATCTGCAATCCACCGGGAGCATTTCAACAGCCTTTGTCTGTACTGGTCATGCCTGTTCTGTTCCAACGACAGAAACGGAAAGGATGCTGGCATTGTTGGGATGCAAACCCGACAAATAACCGGAGATATCTTCATTTTTCCAGATTAAAGACGGTTGTTCCTTGGTAACCCCCGGAATTGCACCGTATCAACAACTGACAGTTACCAGAATAGCTGTCCCCGAATTCAGCAAGGAAAAAGTTCAATGCTGATAGAAAAAAACCGATCCATAATCAGGGAGAGGATAGTGCCTGTCCCCTCCTGTCACCACCCGGCGCGTAGGATGATTCCGTTGTTCTGGTCAGGGTTTTTCCCGATTCCTTCTCCTGTTCTTTCTGAAGAGTATCGCAAATCGGGGACGCCACAATGGACTGAGGCACTGCCAATGCCTCCTGGAGCGTGATAACTATTGGATCTGAGTGGTTTAAAAAAAATTTTACGAAAAAATCATGCCTGAAATAAAATGTGTTCCTCATTGAAAAACACGATTTGCACGGGTGCAAGGCTATAACTATTCCAACCTCTCCACCGGATCTATGAGGATAAAGAACATGCTTGGGGCATCTTTTTGATTACCCTGAGACCCGGGAAGGAAATGAAAACCCGGAAAAAAAATCAGAGATTTTTCAGAGCAACAAGGTCCTTGACCCCGACCAGCTTCCATACCAGTGAACGCTCTTCTTCAGCGATTGCAGCCGGGGGATCCTGCGGGGAATGGCCCAGAGCCGCGAGGATATTGCAGGAAAGATTCCTTTCCACAATGAGATCGACGAATTTTTCCCGGATAATCTTTTTCTCGATAGAGTCATGCACCTCTTCAAGGTATCCCTGCAGTGTTACGAACATGTATGACGAGAGGTCTTTTGTATATTTCTCAATTTCAACAGATACATAGGGACTTTTCCGGAAATAATCGATCTTTTTCCCGTATTTTGTCGACAGGAAATAGAGGAATGATCCGTCAAAGACATAGAGGAATGGTGCAATATAGGGATATTTTTCACCCTGAAATGCGATCCGGCAGACATAGCCCTTTTCAATGAGCCGATCGTACTCCTGTTTCTCCATCCGGGGGATTTTCAATATGTCCATATACTCACATCATGTGAGTTCCCGATGGTACCAGATAAACTTTATTAATTTTTGTCGAAAAAATAAAAAAGAATAATTATTTCTCTATCCGGTAGCCTGCATTTTTCCACGCGGTCATGCCTCCGAGGACATTGGTTACCGCATGATACTGGTTGTTCGCAAGGATGCTTGCTGCAAGGCTCCCCTTAAATCCGGCATCGCAATAAACCACAACCGGTTCATTCTTTGGAATTTCACCCAGATGTTGCGGCAGTTCACCGATATATATATGATGAGCCCCCCGGATATGGCCGACACTATGCCAGTTTTTGATATCCCTTACATCCAGGATAAACGGGCTTTCTTTTTCCAGCCGTTCCTTTAACTGCCGGACTGAACAGGTCTGGATGGTCCCGATATCCTGCGCGGCTTTGGTCCAGAGTGGAAAACCTCCGGAGAGTACACCCGCAATAGTATCGTACCCCTGCCGGATGAAATGAGAAAGAACCGTGACAAGATCAAGGTTAAAGTCATCTACGATAATCACCGGTCTCTGGTAATCAAGGAACCAGCCTATGAATGACGGGATACCCTCGCGCCAGACAGAGATGCTGCCCGGAATATGCCCTCCCCCAAAACTGGTAGGTGAGCGGATATCGACAATCTGACACCCGGATTTCCTGAGCCGGTTGACTTCTGCAATGGAAAGTTCTTTCAGATCCGGTAGCCGGTGAAGGATTCGGGAACCTTCGAGGTTATACTTCTCCATCTGCCGGAAATACGGAGGATAATAGGGGGACTCTGCGGACCGCTGTGAAATGAATGACTCCCGGCCCTGGGCCAGCTCCCTGTTGGTCTCTTTTTCATAACCAATAGTCGTGAAGGGGTGATCGGCGATATCACTTCCGCATATCGACCCGGCCCCGTGGGCAGGACACACGATTACACCGTCACCGAGAGGCAGGATTTTCTTACTGATACTGTCGTAGATTTTTGCTGCCATCTCAGCCTTGCGTTCCTGTCCGAAAAAGTCAGTCCTTCCAATAGCGCCGGAAAAAAGCGTGTCCCCGCAAAATATCATGTACGGACGGTCTGAAATTTCCCTGTCATACAGTGCAAGGGAGACGCTCTCTTCGGTATGTCCGGGGGTCTCCAGTGCCAGGATCTCCAGCGATCCAAGCGGGAACCTGTCCCCCTCACGGATTGGATTTCCATACGCAAAAGCCAGCTGAGCACCGTGGTAAATTTCTGCTCCGCACCTCTCCTTAAGTTCCAGGGACCCGATTACATAATCCTCATTCCGGTGCGTTTCGAATATGTGGGTTATGGCCAGTTTATTCCGGCTGGCGATCCGGAGGTAAATATCGCAGTCCCTGCGTGGATCGATTACTGCAGCCCTGCCTCCAGATCCGATGAGATAAGAATTATGCGAGATACCCTCAGAAACAATCCGTTCGAATAACATCATACCTCCCCTCATCGAGGAATTATACACCCGGGTGGTATATAGGTTATGAAACAGATAAAAAAAGATGAAACTATCGTTCTATTCCCAACAATAGGAATAATTCAGCAGGATCGGTGTTCTGTCAGCGCCGGATAACCTCCCGCGTATGAGACTGCAGATATGGTCAAGATTTACCGGGATATAGCCCAGCACTTCCGCACTTACATTGATTCGACGAAACTCGAAATTGATGAACGGGTACCTGATGAGATTATTGTTATGATGATGACCGTGGATCACCCAGCCGTCAAATCCTTCCGGGGCATCCGAAGGATCGTGAACGAGACAGAACCGGAAGCCGCCGTGTTCGAGCAGTACCAGGGATGCAGCCCCCGGTTCACGTACATCGTGATTTCCCTGAACAAAATTAATCTTCCCCCTGAGCTTGTTTTGGCAATATCCTATAGAGGCATCATCACTGCCGTATTGGAGGTCTCCCAGGTAATATACCCGGTTTGCAGGGGAGATCGTATAATTCCAGTTTTTTATCAGCACATGATCCATTTCCCCGACATCGGGAAAGAAAAAAGGACGGGAACAGTAACGAATAATATTTGCATGACCAAAATGCAGGTCTGAGATCAGGAATATATCTGCAGGATCTGATAACCTTGGATCCAATAGTTCGAATCCTGCCTTCTGGCGGTAGAGAGCCAGGTTTTTTTGCCACACCTCATTGTTGTGACTATGATCAGCATGTATCCAGCGTTTTTCAAGGAGATCATATTCAGCGAGAATTGAATCACCCTGCATAACGGTGATCCTGAGTCCTGCCTCGTCAAGGGTTATCGGCCGGACTTCATATCTGACCCTTTTTGTGATGGCGTGATACAATCGTGAGAGGATTCGTGTAATGAAACCAGGTAAGGTGACGAGCACCTCCTCTTCCTGATTGTGTGTCGTGAGCGCCGAAAAAACAGACGACGCACGGTGGAAGTCAAGACGATTTGCCACGGTCACATGGAACCATTTGCTGTCCGGCACAGGGTCCCATGCATTGGTGCTCTGCACGAGAGGGGATAACGCACCCGCTATCGATGCGGTAAGTTTTTTTAAGTCTTCCGAAGGACAGACCCTGAATGCGATCACGCTGCCTGACATCCCCTCCCGTTTTTCCCAACCGTCGATGGTGAAGGGAACAGGATCGAAGGAAGATGCGACCGTTCCGATAGCATGGAGGAGCTGAGGTATGGTAATCCCCTGATTAAGGGTCATAGGCCCGAATAATGTGACATGGGGGTGCTTTTCGATAAAAGACCCGATATCAAACACCCGTGCAATGGTAAAAATTGTTTCCCTTATCCGCCATTTTGTCCTGCCAAGACGGATTTCTACAAGATAAGTCTCATCCATTTTCCGCAGCCTGCAATTGTAATTTCTATTGGAAGTCTTCAGGGTTAAATCTTTGATTTTTACATTTCATCGCCTTGATGAGGAGGATACTTATTACCGTGTGGTGATCATGACCGTTTACGATGACCAGCCAGGGACAGAGGCAGATGCCGTTACCCATACTCTCATAGGAAAAGCCGGTCAACTATTTCACAGTATATGGAAAATTGTCCTTCAGCAATTACGACACTCCTTTTTGACATGGATAATACTCTTTTTGACCTTGTCGGGGCACAGGTTGCCGCCTGCCAGGCAGTAGCAGAACACCTGGGTCGGGATGACGGAAAGGATTTGTTCTCATATTTTCTGACGTCCGTCCATGGATATGAATCCCATGAAAATATCCGCCAGTACATGAAAGAACGGAACATCCCTGTCGATGGCAGTTATCGCACTGCCTGTCAGGTGTACGAGAAAATAAAACTTCGGAGCATTATCCCCTACGAGGGAATACCCGAAACCCTTCATTCGCTGCACGAACAGGGGTATCTTATGGGAATTGTCACCGATGCGTACTCCCGGGATGCAACGCTCCGTCTGGAAAAAACAGGATTATTGCCCTATTTCTGTTGCGTTGTCAGCTTTGATATGGTGAAGGTAAAAAAACCTTCACCTGAACCGTTCCTCTTCGCACTTGAACTGATGAAAGCACATGCACAAGAAGCCATCCTGGTTGGCGACAGCCCTCGCCGGGATATCGAACCATGCAGCTCACTCGGAATCAGGACCGTATATGCCCGGTACGGGGACCGGTTCTCCCATGATCGAACAAATGTACCCGCCGATTTTGTTATTGATATTCCTGAAGAGTTGCATGATATTCTCCTCCGTCTCCAGGAGAAAACCAATTTTCTTTAAGGCATGACGACAAAAAAATTCAAAACGGAGAATAATGGTAATCAACAAAAAATCTCCACACAAAACCACCAAAACTTAAAGAAAGAAAAAATACAATAAAAAATTATGATCGTTCCGACAAAGATTTTTTTCACCAAAGGGGTAGGTGTCCACAAAGATCGCCTTGCCTCCTTTGAGCTCGCTCTGAGAAAGGCCGGAATAGAAAAATGTAACCTCGTATATGTTTCAAGTATTTTTCCCCCAAACTGCAGGCAGATCTCGAGGTCTGAAGGGTTAAAACAGCTGATGCCTGGTGGGATCACATTTTGTGTTATGGCAAGAAATGACACGAATGAGCCCAACCGGCTTGTATCTTCTGCAATCGGGCTTGCACTCCCCAAGGATACCGAGGAGTACGGGTACCTCTCCGAACACCATGCACATGGTGAAACCCAGGAAAAAACCGGTGAATATGCAGAAGATCTCGCAGCAACAATGCTTGCGACTACCCTTGGGATAGAATTCGATGTGAACCTTGCATGGCAGGAACGAGAACAGATCTATAAAGCGAGCGGAAAGATCATCAAAACAAAACATGTATGCCAGTCAGCGGAAGGGGACAAGAACGGGCTCTGGAGCACGGTAATTGCGGCGGCAGTTTTTTTATAACCGGTGCGATAACGAGAAAGGGAATATATCCATTTTTTAAGGAAATGCTTCATCGGTCGAGAGATTTTAAAGGTACATCGGTCAGGCTTTGACCTCTATGAAATTGTAATAAAATAGTTTAACAGTATTCCGTATGAAAGGCAAAAATAGAGATTTTATGTCTTATCTGCCGCAATACAGGTTAATACACTTCTCAATGCACTGCGTTGATTCTGTGATCTGCCCCTTTTTCTTCAGAGTCATTCCT
>DATEXZ010000066.1:0-3989 GCA_035256445.1 Methanoregula sp. | reverse complement strand
GCCCTACCGCTAGACTACCTCAGCAAAAAGTGTATCCTATTTGTTAGCCGGGTATTTTTTTAATGCTATCTCTTCTTATGCTCAATTTTTTTCTGGGCGGGAGCCTTGCTGTTGCCTTTCTTCGCTTCCTTACATGATTTCGTCCATCCCCGTGGATATGTACCTGGTACGAGGAAAACAGTCGTGGGAGCTATCACAAGCCCGTTCTGTCCCGGCTTGAATGAACTTGACGGAACAAGCGCTCTGCCAAGGCAGACAAACTCCTTTTTCTGCGAGAGAACGGCTACGGTCTGGTCTTTTTTAAACTGATCGGAGCTGATTACGCCGACTCCTGACAGCACGGCGCCGCGGCAAATGGCATCAATTGCCGTATCGCGGATAATGACGATCGGGAGGTCAGGAACTGCCGCATCAACTGACAGGATCAATGAGGACAGTGGCACGCGATCCCCCGCCTTTGCCGCACAACTGGCATCCTGAATATCATGGAGGGTATGCATCTCTTGTTCGCTGAATGGGCCCGATCGTATGCGGCGCAATTCCACCATGTGTGCACCTGTACCAAGTGCGAGTCCCATATGATGGCAGAGAGACCTGATGTATGTACCCGCATCGCACTGGACGCGGAACAGGACAAGACGGCCTTCGGTATCAAGAATCTCAAGTTTATGGATGGTACGGATCCGGAGAGCACGCTTTACCGCACTTTTCCGTGGCGGACGCTGGTAGAGTCTCCCGGTGAATTCTGTGGCAATCTGTTCAATTCTGTTTTTGTCCACATCCCCGTGTAACCGCATGAGGCAGATATATTCCTTGTCGTGCTGGAGGAGAAGGGGTGCAAGTCGTACCGCATTGCCGAGCATGACAAGGAGTAATCCGGAGACCTGCGGGTCAAGCGTTCCTGCATGTCCAACCTGACAGCCGAGCATCCTGCCGACCCATGCGGCTACCTGGTGGCTGGAAGGCCCCCTGGGCTTATCTATTACAAGAATCCCGGCATGGTTCCAAAGAGACTTTGTCTCAGTCTTGTCTGCATCGGGTGTCATCCTATACACCTTCCTGTTCGGTGATATATTCATTCAGGGCGCGGAGTGACCCTTCGAGTGATCCGTCTCCGATCACCGCAGGATTTATTCCTGCTCTCGTCATTGCAGCGGCGGTTATATCACCGATTGCAATGAGCAGCAGGTCCGGATGGTTTGTCCATACTGCCTTGGTAAATGACATAGCACTTGTAAAAAGAATTGCGTCTGCACCTTCAAGGCTGAGTACCTCACCTGTAGGCACCAGACTATAACAGCGGAATTCGTGAGGGATCCCTCCTGCAGCGGATATTGCATCCATAAGTGCAGGATTTGGGACATCAGCCCGGGGGATACCGATATGTTTTCCCCGGATCCACTCTCCCAGGTAAGGAACAAAATCCCTTGAATAGAAACTGGTGAGTGTTTCACACGGAATCCCGTAGTGTTCAAGTTCATTTGCAGTCTGCGGACCTATGGCAATTATCCGGGGAATTGTTTTAAGGATCGGGGCGATGATCTTTGCGGGAAGTGCGCTCGTGAAAAAGAGGCAGTCGAAATCGCCGTGATCCACTGCCTGAATGAATGCTGCGATCTCATTCCGGCGGATCTCTGACCGCAGAGGGTGTATACTATAACAGCTGTGACCGAACAGTGCGCAGCGTGCAGCATCCTTTTTTTCCTTCCCGGCAAGCCTTGTGACTGCAATCTTCATGGGGGATTCATCACCTCAACATAATATGATCATTTGCATTTCGGTGAATTTATGTCCATTCTCCCACATCTCTAGTGAATGGAAGCGATCCTGCTTGGTACTGGTATCGGTATACTCGTTGGTACCATAAGCGGGATCATACCCGGTGTGCATGCAAACACCCTTGCGGGAGTGCTTTTAAGTTTTCAGGCAGTTCTCCTGTCTTTTTTTGGTCCTGTCGCCCTAGCCGGTGCGATGTTTGCTGCGCTTATAACCCATACATTTGTTGATGCAATTCCGAGCACATTCCTGGGTATTCCTGATGCCGATACATCGCTTGCTGTACTACCTGCCCATGCTCTCTGTCTTGAAGGAAATGGGGAGGAAGCGGTAAGGATTGCAGCACTCGGCAGCGCTTGTGCAATGGTCATTGCAGTACCGCTTTCGATCGTCTGCTTTTTCCTGCTCCCGCCTCTCCAGCCATTCATCGACTGGTGGATTGGGATTCTTCTGATTGCATCTGTTGGATATATTATTGTTACCGGGGAATGCCCCGGCTGGGGACTTGCTCTGTTTCTGGTATCCGGCGCTCTTGGAATTTTTACCCTTCATTACTCCTTCCTCAGCTGGCATACCCTTGCCGGAGGAAGTGCGATCCTCATGCCACTTCTCACCGGCCTGTTCGGTGTTTCCGTCCTTCTGACCGCATCACAGGGAATAATACCAGAACAGCATTTCAGGGGGATCCGGATGAAAGAGAGGACTATCATGAAATGTACCATTCTCGGTACCATTGCAGGGGTTGCGGTCGGTTGGCTGCCGGGACTCTCGACAGCATCTGCAAATGGCGTGCTCGCGTCTCTTATCAATTATGATACGGACCGGCGTGCGTACATTCTCGCGACGAATGCAGCGAACACAGCAAATGCTTTCATAGGTCTTGCCGCATTGTTTGCACTCTCGCGAATGCGCAACGGGGTCATGGTTGCGCTTTCCGAGCTCCCGCTGCCATCAATGAGTGAAATGACCGTAATCGGCGTTCTTGCTGCCTTCTCAGCATATATTATTACAATCGGGCTGTCCAGATCTGCAGATAAGTTCAACGGCATTAACGGGAAATTACTGAACCGATCAGTGATTGGGTTTATACTGGTATTATCCTTCATCATTACAGGTCCATTCGGTACGGCGATCCTTATCATTGCAACGATATTAGGACTAGTACCCTATCTCGTGAACATACCAAGAGTATACTGCATGGGTGTAATTATGGTGCCCGTCATCCTCTTTTCGTTTGGCATTGTCTGGCTATGATCATTTGACGCGCTCAGTGATTTGCGGTCATATGATCTATGGTTTTATACGGACACGAACTCTATTTTCTGTGATGCAGTCCTACTGGTTCGGTGATGTTGAGGATGGGCGATGCACCTTGTTTATCGGAGATTCGTATGCCATTATTGATCGCATTCAATCGATTTCAACATCCCTGGAGACCTATGTCCCGCCAGAGTGGGAACAGGCAGTATTTTGCGGGGCCTGTCGTGACCGGCAGGATTATCTTGCACGATTACAGGCTGTCTGTATCGCCGCAGCTGAACGTTCGATACGGGAGCAGTATTCAAAAAAAGACGCAGAACTGCTCCAGATGGTCAGGACTCTTGATGAAATTGATAAGGTTATTAACCTGCTTTCAGAAAAGACAGCAGAATGGTATCTTATCCGGTATCCGGCATTCTCCCGTAAATATCGGAGGACTCCGGCTCATGCACTTGTAAAAACGATTCATGAAAGGAGTAAAGGGGCACTTGGCAAAGTGGCAGGAGAGATTGAGCAGCTGGAAAATACCCGGACTGTTCTTGCAAAGGAAGTTTCTTCACGGGCAAATGATGTTATGCCTAATACAAGTGCGCTTATCGGGGGGCTTGTTGCTGCAAGGCTCATGTCGCAAGCCGGGGGGCTCCTCTCTCTCTCCCGGCTTCCGGCAAGCGCGATCCAGGTTCTTGGTGCCCGGACAGCCCTTTTCTCGCATATGAAAACAGGTTCCCCCTGCCCCAAGCATGGGATAATTTTTCAGCACCGCCGGGTGCACAATGCTCCCAGGGATGTCCGGGGCAAATTGTCCCGGGTGCTCGCCGGAAAGCTTGCCATCGCAGCGCGTCGTGATTTTTTCAGGGGAGTTGCAGAACCGGAATTTCTTGAAACAGCGCAGAAGCGCATAGATGCAGCAGGAAAGGAGAGCCGACCATGATCTGGATCGGCGATATTCTGGT
>DATEXZ010000065.1:0-5653 GCA_035256445.1 Methanoregula sp. | reverse complement strand
CGGGGCGGGGCGGTGTTTACAAATATGCTTATAGACCGTGATCCGCCGCGGGGGCGCCCCGTCGGGGGCGGCGGGGTTCATCACAAATAATTATGAGAAATAAATATTCCATTACTCACATCTGTTTAATTAATTTCATGGGAAATCCTCACATTATTTCTCTCAACGCTCTTTTTGAGCTACGGGCATCGTAATGCCTCCGCCCCCGCCGCTGTGGAATCCCCTCAGGAGTGATAATTCCAGAGAAGGTAATACAACACCATCACAAAACGCAGGGGCGGTTCGGGGGGGGACAGGCACTGTCCCCTCCGATATCAGGTGATTCGCAAATTGTTGAAATCTCAGGGTTTCAACAGAGCCCAATATCTATAAAAAAATAGTTCCGGATTCAGTCCCGGCCCAGATTAATAGTCAGGAACGTTTCGCATCTGGCTCATCGCAATAATCTCGCCGGTATTTTCAAGAAGACCTGCAAGATATTCCTGAGCCCACGATTCGTTTGCATATTCCTCGAACGGAAGGTAGGATCCCTGCACGGAAGAATTCTCTTTATCGAACCGCAAAAGCCCGATGGGAGACCCGCCGCTTTTTACCAGCCGGTTCAGGTCGTCAAGCGGGCGGCTGCCCGAACTGAAAACAAATTTTGTTTCCTGCTGGAACCCGACAGCAATCGCGACCAGCCAGGCTTTTTTTGCTTCATCCACCATCTCTTGCACCAGATCGGAAGTTTTTCTCATTTTTCAATCATTAAGGGGATTGCAATTCATCACATAAATAAGTCGTTAAAAGTATCATGGCAGATTCCGGGGGAAGGAGTTTTTAGTCCTGGGGTGGACGAGCTTCATGGAGGTAAGGAGGGTAAGGGTGCTCTTTTCAGAAAAGTACCGATCACTGCTATCCAGGAATTAACAGGATAATAAATCCGTTTGGTTTTTATGGAAGGGATAGTACCGATTACATTATTTATGGATAATAGCGGCTATCACATCTGGCGAAGGTGGAATCGTCATAGCAGTAGTGTGGGACGCGGAAAAATGCGATAAGTCCCGGGTCGTAATAGTAGTAGGTATTTCTGATACATCGCACAGAAAAGTAAGCCGCTGGATGGTGACTGCTCCTTTTAAAATTTACCGGAAGGCAAAATATTCCAGGAATACGGCACAGATAAAAAGGAATACGCCGACCAGGGCAACCGGGACTGTATAATTCCTCACCACCGTCCTGACGTCATCACCCGTGGTACGCTGGACGAGCCAGAAGTAGGGGTCGGTTACGTAGGACACGATACATGATCCTGCACTGATCAGGAGGATGAGCGGGACCGGGTGTATCGCATTCACCACCGCCGAACCGGCAAGAACTTCTGCGGTTATCACCGCTGTCACGACCCTCGACCCCTGGGCAGTTTCAATCAGTGCTGCAAGGAGAAACGGGACCATGATGATGGGTATGAAGAGGGTGAGTTGTCCCAGTACTGTCTGGGCAAACCCGCTCTGGACGATGACAAACCCGAGTGCTCCGGCCCCGCAGATATCAAAGATGATCATCCCGGCATGACGGGCACCCTGTGACACTCCCTGCAGGCGGGCCTGCTGCGGTGCAAGGGCAAGGGCCGTAACAGCCCCGACGAGCATGATAAAATTGATCATGCTCACGTGCGACAACCCGAAGATGAAGAAGGCAGTTGGGATGGATACCAGGATTGCGATGAACGGGGCCCATGCCCGCCAGTGTACCGGACCCCCCGGACCTTCCACAGGTATACCTGACGGCCCCCAGCCTGTTCCTGCAGTCGCTTGAACACTCCCTGAAGCTGTATCGGCCGGACTCCACCACTGGAAGAAAAGTAAGATCCCCCCCAGCGCTGCCAGGGAAATCGGAATGGATATTGCGTTGTAGAAAAGCGGGCTCATCCCTCCCGAGAATGCATCGAAAAGGGGAATGACGACCGGGGTAGGATAGACCAGTGCATAGGAAATAATACTGCCAACCGCTGCGAGGTACAGGAGAATAGTCCGCTTTTTTGGATCCTTTTCGAGACTGTCGAGGATCGGGTTCAGCATAATGTAGGCGGTGATACAGCAGGTGATGGGTACTGCCAGGATATACCCGGACAATCCTGAGATTACCGGAGGATTCTTTACGCGCTGCCGGATATCGGCGATAATTTCTTCTGTCTGGTGCTGTTCCTGGAGGAGTTTTGCGATCACGGCCCCGCAGAGGATGATAATCCCGAATGCAGAGAAGACCTTTCCGATGCCCGCAACGATCCCCAGTATCGTCGCATCCAGGGTGAGCCCTGCGAGCAGCCCGAAAAGAACCGAACCGCCGATCAGCGTAAAGAACGGTGATATCCTGTACCGCACGCTGACCAGGGTGATGAGGGCAAGGGTGATGACGAATGCGGGGAGAAGGTCCATCACTACTATTTTTGCACCCACTTAAAAAAACGCTTGGAACGGTTCCGGCAAAAAAAAGAAACTACCTTGTTCTCCTCACAAGAAGGATTATGCCAATTGACAGGATGACCGCGATGGCTTCAAACCCCGGGGTTTTCGCATTTGCAGACAACCCGGTTGCATATTCGGCGGTCTGTCCCGGGGTAATCGTGATGGTTGTAGACAGATCCTGGAAACCGTCCATCTTCAGGAGGAGGACATGGGTCCCTGCCGGCAGTCCTGGGATCGTGGCGGGGGTTATGCCTTTCAGTACCCCGTCAACATAGAGCTGTGCGCCTGAGGGCGATGTGGTCACAGCCAGCGAACCCGACCCGCCGGCAGGAGTTGTCTGCTGCGATGTTGTGGTACCGGTTGGCTGAACCTGGGTAGTTGCCGTTGTTGTTGGCGCAGGTTTCAGGACGAGGGAGGCAGTAATGGTCTGGGCATCACCCATCACGGTAACCGTCCGTGAATAATCCTGGTACCCGTCAAGTTTTATTAAGAGCACATGATTGCCATTCGGGACCGCACTGATACTGACCGGGGTCAGGCCTTTGTAGGCATTGTCGATATACACATCTGATCCGGAGGGGGTGGAAGAGATTGCCAGCGTGCCGAACGAAGGTGTGGGTGTTGGCGTGGGCAGCCCGATGAAACGGTCGATCACGACCACGGAGGAGGGAATGACAGCCCCGCGGGAGTCGAGTTCCTGTATCCTGACCAGCGTCCTGTTTGCACCCGGTGCCCACCCGGGAGGGATATCTCCGTTCAGCGATACGGTCACGATCACTTCATCGCGGTTCTGGTATGACAACTCAAAACCGCTGATGGTCAGCACGCGGCCTCCCTCGACCGGTCGTATATTTTTCACCCCATTGACCGCGATGGTATACGACCATACCGGATCATTGAGCTCGGTCACAAACTGCAGGTCATCGTAGGAGGGAAAAGCAACTCCCGATGCGGCATAAACCGTATAGGAGATGTTGACGGGATCGCCAGGATCCAGAGTACCGGAAGGGTTGACGATTATGGATGACACGGTAAAAGCCGACACACCTGAAACGATGACTGCCAGCAGACATACAAGGATCAAACAGGTAACATTTCGCACCACTTACCACCGGATTTTAGTCTGGTGCTCTGCAGGTATATTACTATCCGAAAAACTGGTGACTGAAAGGTAAAGGGAATGAAATGACCGCGGGGATGACAGCCGGATTCTGAACGTTATCATTATACCGCTTCCTGTTTTGGTATGTCTCATCTCAGACTGGCTTTTTGGCGTGCATATCAGAAATATTCATATATCAGGAAAAAACAAGAAAGGTGATCGATGCCGCCGGACACGAAAAAATTTATCACGGGGCTTTATACCCTTCTGCCGGAATTACCACTCGGAGATTACCTTTCATCGGAACATTTCACCGCCTTTTGCAGGGAACACGGGCTGACCGATACATGGAAGGAGCATCTTGAAAATGCAAAGGACAGGCCGGATTTATACGGCAGGGATAGCATAAAAAATGCGTTTATCCTGTTTTTCGATCACCTGGTCCAGACGAGACCGCGTGAATTCCCGGGAATCCTTGCCGGTTTTCTGCGTGATTTCGGGAAGTGGAGTGTATGCCCGTTACCAATAGACGCTATAAAACGGGAGTGCATACGGCAGGGTTTCATGGATAAAACTGTTGAGGACGAATTCCTGAAGATTGGGAGTAAAGGAGCCTGAGCCTGACCGTTCCTGCAAAGAAAAAGCGATTCCCCGGGTTATGGAAAAACCTGCTTGGAGAAATGCTCAATACCAGGCTGAACGCTTATGGGTTTCACTCCGCCGCTGTGGCTCCCCCGAATATCATAAACTCCGAACAGGAAATACCTCATCATCACTCTGAGCGCCAGAGCTGTATGGGGGGGACAGGCACTTTCCTCTCTTTATAATTCCGTGCTTTCATACAAGTACATGAGGAATCACTCTAAAAATCCCCGGTTATTTATCTTATTTACCTGAGTCCGTGACTCAAGTGCATTTCCCATGAAATTGCACAATTCCAGTAATTTCGGGAAGCGCCAATCCCGCTATTGCGATGACCTGCGCCGCCCCCTAAGGGACGCCCCCGCGGCGCTCCAACTACCTGAAAACTCGCCTCTCAAGAGCCTGTTGCGGATGCCAGTCGTACCTTCACAATTTTTCATGGTTTGGGTGAGGACCATTCCAGTTCCTGCCCGTTTCTCCAAAGCCGAAAACTCCGTATCAGCGTCGTTCTGAGAGCACGTACACGGCGCGATGAGGGCCGAACCTGCCTTTGACTTCAATGGTTTTCAGCTCATGGATGAGAAAAATGGGGGAAAACAGGTCCCTTAGTTCGGATTCGGAAGAGAAATAGAGGGTTGTCCCGATCGGTGTTGTCCGGAATTTTCCGGTACCGCCGAACTGGGGATCGGTCTCAGAAAAACTCACGGAAAGGTACAGTGCTCCCCGGTTCAGTATCCTTGCAACATTGCGAACGTAGATTTCCCTGTCATCAGGGAATATATGGTGTAAAAATTCCCAGTCGAAGGCAAAGTCAAAGTGTTCATTAACTTCATGCAGGTCACCGATCAGGTCGGCAACAATAAACCTGCACCTGACACCCTGTCGCCGGGCATTCCCGGTTGCGATACTGATAGCTGCTGGAGAACTATCAACACCGGTCACATCAAACCCGTGTGCTGCCAGGTATATCGCGTAATTGCCGGCACCGCACCCGAGATCAACAGCCCTGCACGGCAGCACTCTTTTGCTTTCCACCAGTTCAACGAGTACCTCCGGGGGAGTCTCGCTGTTCCAGGGAATTTTATCCAGGGGAATAGTCCGGTAAATCCTGTCGATATCGGCATATTTCATTTTCGTCCTCCCTGATCCGGTAGTCTGGTTGACGGAGATGTTTATCTTTTTGGAGATCTGCAGGTTCTGACAAAAACGTGAATCAGGATGTACGGACCTGGAAGGAAAAGAGGCCTGTCTCTGTTGTTCGTGCATAGCAGGCACCCCGGTACCTCTCCGATGTCAGTTCGCAGAACGGTAATAAAAATTCTTTACCAGTTCGGCGCATACGAAGAACGCCCCGACCAGGCTAAGGATAATGCCAAGGTGCATGGCCGAGGGTGGAGTGAAATGGAACACCGACTGGCCAAAGGAAGTGTAGGGCAGTACGAGGGTCGCTGCACCGGCA
>DATEXZ010000064.1:0-4749 GCA_035256445.1 Methanoregula sp. | reverse complement strand
AGGATACCTCACCGGTAAAATTGACCGGTAAAAACTTTGAGAATGGGGGTCAGGGGCGGCCGGTATAAGATTACTCATCTCTCGTTCATAGTATCCGGACCGACACCAGGTCAGTTCGGGTGGAGGAGCGAGTCCAGGCGGAAATCGATGAAATCGCTCTCCCTGCGCCAGTCCAGGAATTGCTGAACCCTGAACCAGATAATGCTCTCAAGAACCTCCATGTCGCCGGGATTGCAGGCACTTATTGTCATTACCCGATAGATTTCCTGTCACTGGTTTAATATTGAAAAGATCATGCGGGTTCTATCATTTAACCATTGATTTCATGCAGCAGGTTCCGGATTACCATCGATCAAAAACCGGCCGCGAATCTTATCTGCGAATCTCTGGTTACTCAGAGGTCAGCCCCTGACCGTGTAATCGCTCTGTCGGACCGGGATAAGCCGGAATTCAGCAAACAGGGCAGAGCCTCGTTCTGCGAAGTCAGGAAAAGAAATACTTCATCGAATGCCGGTCACCGGTTTCTCCACCAGCCTTGGTACAATACAATACTTTTATACATCCCCGGGCATATCAGAACCGTACGTAAAAGAGGAGAAGCGGTATGGATATCCCGACGATTATAGCGATCATTATCATCCTGATAATTGCTGTCGTGCTCATTGCCCTGAGTATAAGAATTGTCCGGCAATGGGAACGGGTTGTGGTGCTGTTCCTGGGGAGATTTGTGGGGGTTCGCGGGCCAGGGCTGGTCATGATCATCCCGTTCCTCAATACGATTCCCTATATTATTGACACCAGGGTGATCACAACCTCGTTTAATGCAGAACAGACCCTGACCAAGGATACGGTGCCGGTGAATGTCGATGCAGTGCTTTTCTGGCAGGTCTATGATGTTACAAAGGCGGCGCTGGAAGTACAGATGTACAAGGAATCCGTGCTTCTTGCAGCACAGACAGCCCTCCGGGACGTGATTGGCAAGACAATGCTTGCCGATATGCTCGCCGGGAGGGAGATCATTGATAGTGAACTCCAGAAAATTATCCAGCACAGGATCAGCGGCTGGGGGATCAATGTCCTCTCGGTCGAAATCCGGGACGTGGTCATCCCGGTCGATCTCCAGAACGCCATGTCCATGCAGGCGCAGGCAGAACGTGAACGCCAGGCACGGGTCATACTGGGGGATTCCGAGCGGCAGATTGCCAAAAGCTTCGAGGACGCTGCAAAGACCTACGCGGGTAACCCCACAGCCCTCCACCTGAGGGGGATGAACATGCTCTACGAAGGACTCAAAACAAATAATTCCGTCCTGATCCTTGTACCATCGTCTGTCCTGAATACCATGGGCCTGGGAGATACTACGGGTATTATCGCACTTGCCCAGAACTTAAAGAAGCAGCACGAGGAGGGTAAAGAAAGCCCGTCAGAATAATCTTTTTTCGCCGGGATCTTGTGTGCCTGGCGTTCTTCAACCCTGCAGGTTCAAAGGATTAACCAGGACCGATTGATGATTATATATCGGTGTATCGTCTCGTATGGGTAAGAATTGGATACAGGGTTTTACCTACCATCCATTGAAATCAGGATGCAACACCACAAACACCTCCTCTCCTCATCATACCCTGCCTCCCTGAAATCCAGTTCCTTTTTTCCTCCTTTGCACGTGGATCAGAGCACCAGAAAAACAGGAAGTTGCGCTCTGAATGAAATCCCCACACTATTTTTCTCAGCGCTCTTTTTGAGCTACGGCACGTAATGCCTCCGCCCCCGCCGCGGGACATCCCCTCTGGAGCGATAATTCCAGACAGGGTAATACACCACAATCGTAAAAGCGCAGGGGCGGTTCGGGATTACAGTCACGGCCCCTCTGATAACAGGTGATTCGCAATGTGTTGAAATCTTAGGGTTTCTGATGAAAATTGCACAATTCCAGTACTATCAGGAAGCGCCGGTCCCGTTACTGCGATGACCTGCGCCGCCCCCGAAGGGACGCCCCCGCGGCGGATCATTGTCTATATGCATATTTGTAAACATCGCCCTGCCCCGCCGTGCCTCGGAGAGGCCCTGAGGCGGGGAACCCTCATAAAATTACAGGGTTTAATGATTTTCATGGTCCGGGTGCTGACTGCCGTTCATGCCCATTTCAACACAGCCTGGAGCTTCAAAAAGCACAGGGTTCCGTGCAAATTCACCCGGTAATCTTCTGAAAAAAATGCCACGATATGAAACATTCATCAAAATCCGGACCAGGACGGAATGTCCGACAGGGGGAATCAGTGCTATTCAGGCTTTAATGGTAGCTCACTCTGAGATACGGGACCGGTAGAATATCTGGTGTATTTCCAGGAACTGGTCAAAGAATGGGGTATTATCGGATTGATGTCATGGTGACCAGTATTACCGGATCCCTGTCCCCTTCCTGACCATGGGACAGACATTACAGCCCTCCATCTCGCCAAAGCAGAACAGGAAGCGTTCCTTTATACTTTTAGGGAGCTGGTCTTCGGGAATGGGTGAGAACCCGAAAGTCTTGTAAAACGAGATCAGGACGATGGTTGAATGAATGAAGATCGTCTCAGAACCGCACCGTCTTATCAGCTCTTCCACGACATACCGTGCGTATCCCTTACCCCGGTACTTGTCGGGTACAAAGATGCAGTCCATCTCCACGCCATCAGGGTGCTTTGTGTACCGGGCGGTAGCCGCAAGATCCCCGTCAGCAAATACCCCGAATATTCTCTCGAGCCGGGGATCTGCCTTCTGGCCCCGGTACTGCTCCCACACCTTCTCTGCCAGATGAAACTCATCGCGTCTCAGTTCACGGGTCTCCGTCGTCATGATCTTCTTTCCTGCCGGTACGATTCTGTCACACAGGGTCGTTTAAGTAAATTTCTATTTGCGTGTACCGATACTGTCTGCCGGAAGCTGACCAGGCGAATGTGCACCTGATCGGGCTTGTCGCGGGATTTATCCGTTATGCTGTGTTCCGGATTCGTCCTGCACCTCTCCCGCGGGTTTTTCATCCCAACGGTACAGCACGGTTTTTGTTTTGAGCCGCCCCGCACCGCAGTCAAAACAGATACCATTGTGGCAGCAGATCGTCCCGCTGCAGTCAGGACACTTCCATTTCTCCTCTTCTTTTTTTAAGAACGCCTCAATCCCGTCGTCCCGGATAAACGCCAGGTTTTCGAGCATGCTCATCCGGTAGCGTTCACGGTAGCGTTTATCGATCGCCTCAAGTCGGTCACAGGGAAAGTCAGGACATTCGAAACAGAAATTCACCCTGCCTTCTGAAAGCAGCCTGCACCGTTTTTTTAAGAATGCACAGTTTTTGTTTCGTGGCCGGCAACCTTTACAATACGACATCCTGATACCCTGTTTTTTAATATCACGGGTCGCAGCAAGGTACGCACTGCATATCCCGCAGTTCATCCCGCAGGGTGCGATGAGGTCGGCTTTTTCATCCATAATGGCTCAGGTGTTTTCCGGTTGTTACAGGTTTTCTTCAGAGTGCCGCGATGGGGAAAGAATTGCTGGTGGGGAAGAGGAGGCCTCTATAAAAAATCAGGGTGAGGCCGATCCCGTGATCGAGGCCCAGTTGTTCCGGACCGCATACAGGATCGCCCCGAACCCGAGGCTGGTACTGATTACAAACGCGAGGATATTGATGACCGGGATAAGGAAGAGGACAGAGAGCACCAGGAATCCGACGGTATAGAGTTGCCATTCCTTCCCATTCCACTTCAGGTATCCGCTGATGACCCTTCCCAGGCCTGACGCAACAAAGAGGTTGGCAAGCAGGAGACCGATAAGGGCCAGGCCCCCGAGCACCAGTGCAAGGGGAAGGAGGATAATGGTGATGGCAAGGAGGATGAATGCGATGACGGTGATGATGATGGCGGCAATGCCAACAACAAATTTAAGAATGGTCGAGGTGTGAACCTCCGATTCAACCTGCAGGAACCGGGCCGGCATGACCCTGATGAGGAGCAGCCCGACAATGAACCAGCCGAGACACAGCAGGATTGCCAGCACAGAGAACACCCAGAGAGCCGATGCACCCATTCCCTGATCGGGTTTCACTTCGTAGGTTCCGGCGCTTCCGGTGTTTTCCGCCGACTGGCTCTGGACTGTCAGGTTACCCACCACCGTCCCGGCGTTCCGGACTGTCCCCCCGCTGATCATGGCATCTTTCCCGATGGTTGCCGACTCCCGGATGGTCACGGTCCCGCCCTGGAGCAGTACATTGGTCGTGACATTGCCTGCAAGGTCGATAGTGCCGCCGACAGCAACGACCTTTCCCCCGACATCGCCGTTAATGGTAACCGTCCCGCCCGCTGCGATCACGTCGCCGCTGACCGGTGCGTTGATGGTAATGGAACCCCCGGCAGCAGTAATGCTCCGGACCGGGGCATTCACCTCGATCATTCCTCCTGTTGCAAAAACGTCATCGGGGACAGGATCGAGGATGTTCACCTGGTTCCCTGAATACGTGACAAGAGCAGAGACGCTTACGGGCAGTGCAAGGAGGACAAGGAAGACGACAATCAGGAACTTCTTCATAGTATTACCGGACTGTAGATTACCTGAAGCTGATATTAAATCTGCGGTTGGGATACACCCCGGGCTTCAGGTCCATATGGCTGCAAGCCGATGCTTTTTGCGTAACGGAGAGGGATGAAGGGACAAAAAGCGGGAGCATAACAACCCATTTATCTTCCGGCACACTCATCTCACTGCTGTGGTGGA
>DATEXZ010000063.1:0-5628 GCA_035256445.1 Methanoregula sp. | reverse complement strand
TTTCGTGTCCTGTTTGCAGATACAGTGGTTGGGCGGCTTATCATACTCCCCGTCAGGTAAAATGTGAAAATGACTAAGTATTTCAGGGAAAAAATGAGAAAGGTAAAACTATGAGTGAACCTTTAGCACCTGATGAGGAAGCAGTGTTTCGTGAATTTATCCGTCTTGATGTAGAACCCAACCAGATACCTGCCGAATTATTTGAAGGGTTTCTGGAACGGCTGGCCACGTCGTCCAGCATGTCCCTCGAGCGTACACGTCGTGCGATACAAGGACTGATCGATAAAGGGATATTCGATGTTGCTGAAGAGGGAAAGGAAGAACGAATACACAAAGAACGTGAAATAATTCGTGACCTGCTTTTACACGACACAGAGATACAGGAACTGTTGAGGAAACTTGTTGCTGAATATGTGCAAACGACCCGTAAGTAAATCCCGGAATTTTTGTGAGTCACCTACGCTGGAGTAATTAACGTGTTTTTTAGCTGAAAACCTCTTTGTGGAGTCTTTCATGTTTCAGCATGTATCTCATCTTTGCCTTTTGATTACCGACTATTTTTCCTGATACCTGCACGAATCTGATAATCTGTCTGATACGACCAGAAATTTTATATAATTAACAGGGATATTGAGTCACCTATGGCACTTCTTGGCATTGCAATTCTCATCCTGGTCATTATCATCTTCCTGGCGATAGCATTCTATGTCATCAAGAATATCGGGCAGCTGGTGATAAATGCCATCGTTGGTCTTATCACATTGTTCATCGTGAATTTCTTTCATCTCATGCAATACGCGGGAAAACCCGATATCGGGTATGACTGGATTACCGTCATCATCTGTGCTCTCGCCGGTTTACCCGGAGCAATCCTCCTGATTATCCTGAGCCTGCTGGGCATTACCGTCTGATCCCAGTTTTTCCTTTCCTGCTCCTGAGGACCGCCATGATTTTCTCACAGATGCGGACAGGATTTTCAAACGGGTGGTGTTACCTGGACATATGCAGGACAGGGGTATCTTTGAATCGTTCTGAATCCTGCACTATCCAATAAGGTTTTTATAGATATTCCCGCTATATACACGCTCTAACAGTGGGTTCAACTCAAGAGGAATTCTCCCTCACGTCATGAAAACGGACACACCCGGCAGATCCGGGTTTCAGATTTTACGGGGCAGAGAAATCCGGGGGAACCTGTGGTGATAATATGGTAGATCTTACTTCACGGGATGATGAACGGGCTGCGGAAGAAGCCCGGAAAAAGGCTCAGGAAGAGGAAAAACAGAAGCAGCAGGAGCTTGAAAAGGCAAAAGAACAGGCCCGAAAAGAAGCCATTGAGCAGGAAAAGGCACGGCAGAGGGCAAAGGGAGGGAGCGGTGCAAAAATCATTCTCGGGGTTATACTGCTCATCATCATCATCCTGGCTGCAGCCCTGCTTACCCTGGATGTGACCGTGACAAATGTCGCGCCGGGGGTTGCCATGCCGTTTACCACCAGTTATGGGGTCTCGTTTCCCGAAGGTCAGACAATTACCGTCGGGAACACGCACATCAATGTGCTTTCGTACCAGAATGAATTGATCTCGGATATTGACGGCGACCGCCAGAAGCTGGTGGTGGGCGAGGACAGGATCATATCAGAACGGCGTGCCGTGATCACGACTCTTGGGGCAATCACCCTTATGGACATAAATTTCGAGATTAACCTGAAGTACAAAGGTGAGCGGGACAACCGGGCATATTTCGACATGGCGGTACACACCTCAAAACAGGTACCGGATATCCTGCTTCGGCAGCTGCTTCCGAGTGAGATAGATGCGAGGCCGATTTGAGCGGAGGGGCTATGAAATTAAGGCTTACTCTCGGAGTATGGGGAGTACTTATCGCTGTACTTTTTTTCTCCGGATGCGTCGGAACTACCCCTCCGGTCCAGACTCAGACTCCTGTTCCCACGACTGCAGTGACACTGACACCGACACCAACCGCAGTGCCATTTCCGGGTGCGCTGGCCCTGAATGAGTACGCCACTTTCGGGAGCGGCGAGCGGCAGGGCAAAGCGACGGTATATCAGTTCGAGATAAAATCCGACTACAACTGGACGTCTCCGTCATGGAACAGCCCTGGCCAGCAGGCTTCCGCCTCACAGTCCCTCGGGCTCCAGCGGGGCTACACTACGGAAAAACCAGGTGCAGGAAACGCCTTTCTCTTCCTCTATGTCCGCGTCCTGAATAACGGTACCAGTGCCGTGTATGCTCCTTCAGCACAACAGTTTGTCGTTTCCGGTAATGGGAAGGTATACAACTATACCCCGGTCCAGAGCCCGGACGTTGTCATTGACAAGGTCGCGGGGACCCAGTACGATTACCAGATCGGGAGGGGAGGAGAGGTCGGTTACATCCAGCCAGGAGAGAGCAACAGGGCAGAGGGTTACCTGATATACGAAATACCGGCTGCTCTTACTCCCCAGGAAATCTATGTGCTGGTCAACCTCGATTACCAGAACCAGGCAGTATGGAGTCTGGCTGAAACCAATACCTGAAGAAATCGTGTCAGGATCGTGAATCGTATGAAAAAAGGAATCATCATTCTCTGTTTAATCGCGTGCCTGTCTGCCGCGATGATCCCTGCCGGCGTCGCTGCGATCAGCAACCAGGGATGGATCCAGGTCATCAGCAATGTCGACGGTGCATCCGTGTATTTTGACAATAAATACCAGGGCCTGACTTCGGAAGACCAGCTGACCGTTACTGTGTACATGGCAGCACCTGTATCGACATTCCGGGTAGAAAAAGACGGATATACTACTGTTGCAGGAACACTTACCATGCCCGAGGCGGGCGGCACTACCAAGGCTTATGCCATATTAAGGCCGGTTTCAACGCCGACACCCACCGCAACATATGGCGCTTTGTCGGTTAATTCATCCCCGCAGGGTGCAAAAATTTATCTTAACGGATTTTACCGGAACGTTTCCCCTTCTGCGTTCGATCAGCTGACGCCGGGGAGCTACACGGTGGCATTTGTTCTGGACGGATACCAGGCATATTCAACCCTGGTCAGGATTTCTGCAGGCACTACCACGAATGTTTACACGGCTCTTGCGCCTATATCTTCATCACCAAATTCGATATATGTTACCTCAGATCCAGCGAATGCCTTTGTTTATCTTGATACCCTCTATAAGGGCAAAACCCCGCTTACCCTCACCGGCGTCACCCCGGGAAATCACCTGGTCGAGCTGAATGCACCCGGCTATTATTCCTGGAATACCACGGTCAGTCTTCCTGGCGGAAGCACCCGCACGGTATCTGCACAGATGATCTCCCTGACACCTGTTGTAACCACCACAGCGGTCACCACAATGGCGACACCAACACCGACATCGACACGGGCAGGTGCAGTCCCGGTGGTCGCGATCGGGGCACTTGGAATTGTCGGGCTTTTTGCAGGAATTATGCGTAATAAAAGGTAACGGATTTATTCAGCCCCCATTTTTTCGAAAAATTTTAGTACTGCTCCCCGTCAATCATCATCACACTTCCGGGGCATTGCCACGAGGAATACACTCTCCTGGTGAGCTGCATAAACAGGTTTATACTCCGGGACTTCCAGCATCCGTGTATGGGAGGAATTCTCGACAACCCGCAGCTCCGTGAACGAAGGTTTGTGTTTACCGATCGGCAGGACGCGGGAAAGCAGCTGGGCATGTTCACCAGGTCACACCTGGAATACCCTGACCCGGTGGTCGCAGCTATACCGGCAGGGGGTATTCCTGTTGGAAAGGGGGTGGCTCTGGCGCTCGGGGCACCGTTTGAGCTTGCTGTCGTCAGAAAAATCCAGATCCCCGGCAACACCGAAGCAGGTTTTGGTGCGGTAACCTGGGACGGCAGGGTAATGATTAACGAACGGCTGCGTGCAGCACTCGGGCTGTCGCAGGTGGAGGTTGATGCCGCCGTTGCTCAGACCCGGAAAAATGTCCAGGAGCGGATTGCCCGGTTTACCGGCGGGAGACCGTTTCCTGACCTCGCAGGAAAAACAACCATCCTGGTAGATGACGGGCTCGCATCCGGGTTCACCATGCTTGCGGCGATTACAAGCATCCGCACCTCAGGAACGGCACACATTATTGTCGCAGTGCCCACCTCTTCTGCATCTTCGGCTGAACGGGTTGCTGCTGAAGTGGACCAGCTGTTCTGCCTCAATATACGGAGCAGCCAGCGGTTTGCCGTTGCCGAGGCATACAAACACTGGTACGACCTTGATGATCGGGAAGTGATGAAAGAACTGGCGGACATGGGCTACCGGTAACTGTCGGGATGGAACACTACCGGGCAAAGAAGAGTTTGTCCGCCGAAAATATCTGGATATGACAACGGTGATTCATCCTGACCGGGGTCCTTTTTAGTGGAATCAGGGCTGGCAGCGGCATCACATCAGCAATCAATAAAATTAGTTTTTTCAGATTTTTCTGATAAATATAAATATGTGGAAAATCATTATTATTATGAGAATTCATATGCCCCAAAAAAAGCCAGCTCATGACACCCCCGGCGATCCCTCCTGCGGGTGCAGTTCGAATCAGGGATGCCGTGTGGAAGCGGTCCTGAGTATCGATGATCGCGGACAGATGGTACTCCCCAAAGATGTCCGGGAAAAGGCAGGGATAAAAAGCGGAGATAAGCTTGCCCTCATCGGCTGGGAGAAAAATGGTACTGTCTGTTGCCTCGCGCTCATGAAAGTGGAAAACCTGAGCGGGATGGTTAAAGAGGTGCTTGGTCCGCTCATGAACGGGCAGGACTAAAGGAGCATAACGATGGAAACACCACCATCCTGCAACTGTTCCTGCACTCCGGAAACCGCGTCACTCCCGTGCGGGTGCACCGGGGGCAAAAAGGAGACGTGTGGGGAGACTCCCGGCATCAGCACCGCCACCAGCACGATCACCTTTGCCAACTGGTTCGACCATTTCCTTGCCCGCTGGGGTGTAAACAGGATGGGGCACACGGTCACACCCGGTCTCTACCGGCTCGGCAACCCGGATGCTGACTCCCCGGTCTTTGCATCCGCCAATTACACGCTGAGTTTTGATGCCCTGCGTTCTGCCCTCGAGGGCATCGATGCGTATATCCTCGTACTCGATACCAAGGGGATCAATGTCTGGTGCGCCGCCGGAAAGGGCACGTTCGGTACCGCTGAGCTGGTCCGCTCTGTTACATGCAGCGATCTTGCCCATGTTGTCCGCCACCGCACCATTGTCCTCCCCCAGCTGGGTGCACCGGGTATTTCATGGCCGGAAGTCATGCGGCGCTCCGGGTTCAAAGTCGAGTATGGTCCCATCCGTGCAACTGATCTCCCCCACTACCTGAAAAACCATACGGCAACGCCCGATATGCGAAAGGTCCGGTTCCCGCTTGCCGATCGGCTTGTCCTGGTACCTGTTGAGCTCGTCCACGCGGCAGCACCAGCGATTGCCGGGGCACTTGTCCTCTTTTTCCTGGCAGGTCCTCTTGCAGCACTCGCGGCTGTCACGGCGGTTCTGGCCGGTACCGTCGCATTCCCGCTCCTCCTCCCCCTCCTCCCTACCCGGGATTTTTCGACCAAAGGACTTATCCTGGGTACGATCGCCGCC
>DATEXZ010000062.1:0-2305 GCA_035256445.1 Methanoregula sp. | reverse complement strand
GTCCAGAGGGGTGAGATCTTCGGCTTCCTTGGCCCGAACGGGGCAGGTAAGACCACTACAACGAGGATGCTGACCGGGGTCATTCCACCCGATGCCGGAACTGCAACTATCCTCGGACATGACATACGGGCTGAGCCAGTGCTGGCTAAACAGGGATTTGGCGTGGTACCGGAGACCTCGAACGCTTATTCCGATCTCACCGCTTGGCAGAACCTGATGCTGATGGGCGAGCTCTACGGACTTCCGCGTGCCAGGGCAGAGCAGCGCTCATCCGATCTGCTCGGCATGGTGGGCCTCCTTGAACGCAAAGACCAGAAGGTACAGGCGTACTCCAAAGGTATGAAACAGCGGCTCATCCTTGCGATGGCGCTCATCCATGAACCGGAGCTCCTCTTCCTCGATGAACCCACAAGCGGTCTTGATGTGCAGAGCACCATTATGATCCTCTCCCTGCTCCGTGATCTGAATAAACAGGGAACCACCATTTTTCTCACGACTCATAATATGGAGGAGGCCAACCGGCTCTGTCACCGGGTCGGCATCATAAGGGCTGGAAAAATGGTAGCCATCGATGCACCGGAGAAACTCAAGACGGCAATCGACCGGGTGCACAAGATAGAAGTGAGTTTTGATCGTGAGATACCCGACAACACCCTTGCAGGACTTGAAGGCGTTATGACGGTGAACCGGACCGGTGACAAATGGCAGATCACTACCCGGAATAAAGATGCCACCATTCATTCCCTCGCAGCTTTCAGCCAGAAAAACAGTGCAGCGATTGTTACATTGAACACACTGGCCCCCTCTCTTGATGAAGCGTTTCTCCGGCTTACGCAGGAGGCAAAACCATGAACCCGTCAGGGTTTTCCGTGCAGATACGGCGGGCATGGGCGATTGCTAAAAAGGACATCCGCATCTATTACATCAAGGGGCCTGTGCTCATCTTTGGCGTCTTCATGCCGCTCTTCATGTTCCTTGCCTTCCTGATGGGGGGCAGGCAGCTTCCCCTTTCATTTCTGGTATCCGGTCTGGTCGGGATGACACTGTTTTTCACGGCCACGGCGGTGTCTCCCGCCATCTTCCCGTGGGAGGGTCAGGCAAAGACCCTTGAACGCCTCGCCTCCTGCCCGGTCACGGTCGAAGCCATCGTCTTTGGCGACATGATCGCCTCTACCCTCTTTGGCATCGGGATTACGATTATTACCGTAATCATAGGTCAGGTGCTCGGGCTTTCCCTCCTGCACGGTGTAATGCTACTGACCGCCATCCTCCTTGCAGCGGTCTGCTTCTCGGCAATCGGAATGCTGCTTGCCGTGCCGCCGACGAACGTGCCGTCGAACATCATGATGCTTTCCTCGCTGATCAAGTTCCCGCTCGTCTTCATCTCCGGTATCTTTATCCCTCTGGAACAGATGCCGCCATGGGGACTGGCGCTTGCGGTATTATCGCCGCTCACCTACTTCACCGATTTAGTACGGTATGCGTTCACCGACATACACTATTTCTCAATACTGATCGATATCGCAGCACTGGGGGTGTTCACTATAGTGTTCACGGTTGTCACAATGTTCCTTCATAAGAGGACTATGCCCCGACGGATGTGACAGGGAGAGCAATGGTAAGTTTACAACTGACGATAGCTGACAGGGTATTCTTTCCAACGTACTTTAGAGAGAATGCAATGAGTTAAACACTCTAATACGAGAACGCCCAATAATAGGACGATGCGCTGCACGATCCTTGCCAGCGGAAGCAAAGGCAACTGCGTATATCTTGAAGGTACGAGTGGTGCCCTCCTCATCGACGCGGGACTGAGCACAAAAGAGATACTCCAGCGAATGAAGGAGGCGTCCATTGATGCAGGACAGATTGATGCGGTGCTGGTCACCCACGAACACGGCGACCACATCAGGGGGCTTGATGTCCTCGCCCGCCGCCTGGATATCCCGGTCTATGGAACGGGAGGGACGCTCGATGATTTCCTTCATCACCGCCGCACTTCGGATAAACCAATTGACAGTCATGTCTGCCGGTATCGCGAACTGTTCGAGATCGGTGATTTTTCCATTGAACCCTTTGAAACCTCACACGATGCCAATCAGCCGTGTGGTTACATCATCAGGGAAGACGACCTGACCTTCGGATACTGTACAGATACCGGCATCGTCACCCCCGATATGCTTGGCCTGATGAGGCATTGTGACGCTCTCGTCCTTGAAAGCAATCACTGCCCGGATATGCTCCAGAACGGTCCTTACCCGGAATACCTGAAACGGAGAATCCGTTCAAAACGGGGGCACCTGTC
>DATEXZ010000061.1:0-21532 GCA_035256445.1 Methanoregula sp. | reverse complement strand
GTAAATCCTTCACGGGGTCTGAGTTTTCCCGGAAATCCCGGAATCACAGTCTGGATATGGTTATTTCTGGCTGATCGAAACAAGCCTGAGCGTAAATGTCAGGTTCTTCCCTGCCAGTTCATGGTTTTCATCCCATGCGATCGTTGTCGGGGTTACATTGATGATCTTTACCACGCTGACAGCACCGTCGGTAGTCCTCCGGATCGAATAATACTCGCCTGCAACCGGAGTCATGTTTGCGGGAAGTGCTGAACGGTTCAGGATATGAACGAGTGAACTGTTGTATGTTCCATAGGCTTTTTCCGGAGGAATCTTTACCGTCTTTAAATCATTCACTGCCATACCGGTAACAGCCTCTTCAAAGCCCGGGATAACCATCCCGCCTCCCAGTGTAAATGACAGTGGTGAGGCATTCAGATTCGTATCAAAAAGGGTGCCATCATCCAGTGTCCCGGTATAGTATATGGCTACTGTATCCCCGGTCTTTGCGACGAGGGGATTGAACATCACAAACCAAAGGATTGCAATAACAATAATTCCTGCTACCACTAATAGTCCATATCGGACCTGTAGTTTTTTACGGGCTTCTGCTGCCTCTTTCCCTTTGACTTTTTCAGATTTCTTCATAATACTCGTTAATACAATAATCCTGCAAGACATATAATCGGTAACCATAAAATTCCGCGGTATTGTTGTCTGAACTTGTACGGGGATGTCGAATTACTGAGGTCATTTCAGGGAATTTAAGGATCACAACAAGGTATGCAACCGGGAAAAATTGTACACGGTTCCCAGAGTAGCAGTGAAAATGGCACTGGCATGATTGCACTTTATTTATACCTTTACAACGCACGTAGTGGTGTTGAATATGTCCGATGAAGTAAAATTTGCAGATGTCGCCGGCAGGAAAGTCCAGTGGGACCCGGCACAAATGCGTAAGATCCAGGAACATCCCTGTTTTTCTGAAAAAGCATGCCATACATTCGGAAGGTGCCACATTCCGGTTGCACCCAAGTGCAATATCCAGTGCAATTACTGCATTCGTGACTTTGACTGCGTAAACGAGAGCCGGCCTGGTGTCACCACAAAGGTACTGAATCCTGACGAATCCATGGATATGGTCAAAAAAGTAATCGATAATTACAACTATATCAAAGTCGTTGGAATCGCCGGTCCCGGGGAACCGCTGGCAAACGAGGAGACATTCGAGACACTCCGCCGCCTCCACGAGCAGTACCCCAATGTCATAAAATGCATCAGTACAAACGGATTACTACTCCCGGAAAAGATCGACCTGCTGCAGAAGTACGATGTCGGAAATGTGACCGTAACCCTGAATGCTGTTGACCCGGAAATCGGTGCAAAGATCTACCAGTTTATCGATTACAAAGGCAAGCGTTATACCGGTATTGAAGGGGCAAAAATTCTTCTCTCCCAGCAGTTAAAAGGCATCGAAGAGGCAGTCAAGAGACATATGATCGTGAAGATCAACACGGTCTATATTCCGGGCATCAATGAAGATCATATCCCGGAAATCGCAAAGAAAGTGGGGGAAATGGGTGTGTACACGTTCAATGTTATACCTCTTATTGCACAGTACAAATTTGCAGACATCACACCGCCAACTCCTGATATGAAGCGCAAAATGCAGGATGAATGCGCAAAATATGTCAAACAGATGCGCCATTGCCAGCGATGCCGGGCAGACGCAATAGGGAAGCTGGGACATGACATCCAGTCATGCCTGTATGAAAAAAAATAATCCTTTTTCTCTGAATTTCCTCTTATATTCTTTTCCATCCCGTAAAAGGGTTCCAATAATTTATCCTGATTGTCGTACATATGAAAGAATCCAGAACGGGAAGGTAATGCCGAAATGAACTATCCTCATGAAAAGAGGAATTGGAATTCAATATATAATATTTTTTGAACTTTGTGAGGTTTCTTCCAGGACGGCACTCATCGTAATAATTCGGTTCAGCTCGTCAATAACCGGCTGGATTGAGGCAGGGATCACCGTATCCTCGGCGCTTACCGTTTTATTCTGGTAACTTATGGTGTATCGTATTAAATCTGCACTGCCATGCCGACCCGTATAGTTACCCTGAAGTGTCAGGAAGCGTCCCTGATCAAAGAGCAGTATAATCCTGTCGATATCAGTCTGGTTCAACTCAATTTCGTGGTTCCCCGTCCTTCCCGATACTATCGTAACCCCATTATCAAAAATAACCAGCCTGTCCTGCAGACCGGTAATGCCTCCGGTCCGGTAGAAGTCCACAAGGACCGAAGGCACAGGAGGGCGCGATATGGGTGGCGTCCTTGAACCAAGACACCCGGCTATCATCACCGCAGCGATGAGGAAGAGTACGCAGATCGCCCACCATTTCCCGATAACAATCCCTCCCTTTTTTCCTGAAATCGGCGTTGGTATTCAGTTTATATCTGAAGAACATCCATCTTTGAAGATTTTCCTGCTGCTTTGCGTTCCGGCAGCACCTCTTCAAGTGCCGCGATCAGGCTGTCGACTTTTTCATTGGTAAATGCCGCTCTGAATGCAGCAAGCTCTGCAGCGTTCATGATCATGACGCCTTTTTTCTTCATGGGGAGACCATTTTCACCGATGGGGTTGATATCAATGGCAAGAGAGGCAGCCCGGTTCTTCGTCGCCGGTAATCTGATGATAGAAACACCTTTTACCGAAGTATTTTTACGCTCCCAATCCTGTCCCTCTTCGATGAATACTTTAAGTGTTTGTGTCAGTTCCATAAAAAGAACTATTGATTTATATATTAAAATGCTATTCGTTATGATACGAAAGTAACCGTTCTCATCCCCACACCCTCTCATATTCCTCAGAACACCGATGCCAGACCATTCATGCCCTGACAGATATTTCCTTATTGAGTTGAATACCAATCCTGATAGTAACGTGAAATATGCACACGATTAACCTGTCGCATGACCAGCAATTTTCGCTTGACCAGACGCTTGGCTGTGGACAGGTATTCCGGTGGGATAAGACGGAGACCGGATGGTGGTACGGTGTCGTCGGCAGGCAGGTAATCAAAATACGGCAGGACTCCCAGAAGCTTACCTTTGAAGGTGCATCAGTACCGTTTATAACGCAGTATTTTTCTCTGGACCTAGACCTACAGCTGATCCTTGAGACAATCGATCGCGATCCATTCATCGACAGCGCGATACGACGATGTACCGGGCTTCGCCTGGTCAGGCAGCCGAAATGGGAATGCCTCATATCGTATATATGCTCGACAAATTCCAATATCCCGATGATACGACGGAGGATCGGCACCATTGCAGAACAGTTCGGCAGGCAGATTATATTTGAAGGGAAAAAATACTACGCATTCCCTGAACCGTCTGCCATAACGTGTTCTGACGGGAAAGCCCTCACGGAATGCAGACTCGGTTATCGCACACCTTACGTTTTCAATACCGCCTGTTCTATCGGCAATATTAAGACATGGGAAAAGACGATCACTTCAATGGCCTTCGAAGCAGCCCGTCGCGAACTTATGAAGCTCTCTGGAGTAGGACCAAAAGCAGCAGACTGTGTCCTCCTTTTCGCATTCCAGAAATACGAGGCGTTCCCGGTCGATGTCTGGATCCGCCGGATCATGCAACAACACTATATCAGAAACCTGAGTACTACTTCCGGCCTGACCCCCCGGGAATATGATTGTATACGAAGGTTCGCACGCGAACACTTCGGGGAGTACTGCGGGTATGCTCAGGAGTACCTGTACGCGGCACGCCTGTGACAGGAAAAAATCCTGAAGATTCAGGTTATGTTCCAATATCCCAGCTGCAGAGGTATTTTTTCTGTTCTTTTGTCAGCGTATCGATGGAGAGACCCAGTGATGAGAGTTTCAGGTCAGCAACCTGTTCATCGATTTCCTGAGGGACTTCGTAGACTCCGCCTTTAAGTTTCCTGCCATTTTTTGCGATATACCGTGTGCAAAGCGCCTGGAGGGCAAAACTCAGGTCCATAACTTCAATGGGGTGTCCCATCGCTTTGGGTGTCGCGAGGTTTACCAGTCTTCCCTCTGCAAGGAGATGCACTGCTCTTCCTTTCAAAAAGAATGTCTCAATACCGTCCCGCTGGATCAATTTCTCTGCGTGTTTATGGAGCCATCCGACATCAATTTCGACATTGAAATGACCGGCATTCGAGAGTATTGCACCGTCTTTTAAGACAGGGAAGTGCCGGGCACTGATAACTCCTGTGTTACCTGTAGTCGTAATAAAAATATCACCAAGGGCTGCTGCACTGTCCATAGTCATGACCATATACCCATCCATATGTGCCTCAAGCGCCCGGCGCGGGTCGACTTCGGTGACAATTACTTTTGCACCCAGGCCATGGGCTTTTTTAGCCAGCCCCCGCCCGCAATACCCGTACCCTGCAATAACAACATATTTTCCGGCAATCAGGCTGTTTGTGGTGATCATAATTGAGGTGAGAGCACTTTCCCCGGTCCCATGGACATTATCAAAAAATCTTTTCATGGGGGTATCGTTTACTGCAACAACCGGAAATTCCAGTTTGCCTTCAGCTGCCATCGACCGGAGACGGTGGATACCAGTGGTTGTTTCCTCGCAACCCCCGATAACCTTCTCCAGCAGATCCCTGCGCCGGGTGTGGAGGTAGTGGATCAGGTCCATGCCATCATCGATGGTGATGACCGGCTCCGCATCAAGCACGTGGTTAATTGCCGCATAGTATTCCTCGACAGAACATGCATGTTTGGCATAACAGTGAACATTCTTTACGGAATTAAGCGCTTCAGCGACATCATCCTGCGTCGAGAGCGGATTGCAACCGGTGATGTGGACCTCGGCACCGCCGGCCGCGAGTGCGGATACGAGGTTTGCAGTCTTGGCCTCAACATGGAGGGCCATTCCAATCGTCATTCCGGCAAACGGCTTTTCCTTTTCAAACTGTTTTTTTATGGCAGCGAGCACCGGCATAAACTGCGCAGCCCACTCAATTTTCAGTATTCCCGTACTCATGAAAATCCTCTCAGGAAGGTACTCTTACCGGCACCACCCCGGATACTGATGTCACCTATGAATAGGCACGCCAAATTACATAAAAACTCCCAAAACTCCTTTGGCATCCCCCTGAACTATCGACGGGATGGGGAAATGTAGATAGGGATTGCACACCCAGATTTATTCATGGTGCTCACTCGACGGATCATTCCCTGCCTTGATCTTAAGGAAGGACGGGTGGTGAAAGGAACACATTTTCTGGGGCTCCGCGATGCCGGTGATCCGGTCGAGCTGGCTGAGCGATACAATGAGCAGGGAGCTGACGAAGTCGTATTCCTCGATATAACCGCATCAAAAGAGAAGCGGGGAATCATTATCGAGCTGATAAAACGGGCTGCTGACGAGCTTTTTCTGCCGTTGACCGTCGGAGGCGGCATCCGTTCCCTTGCCGACATCCAGCAGATCCTCCGGGCGGGCGCTGACAAGGTCAGCATCAATACGAGCGCAGTGCATGATCCGGGTCTGATCACAAAAGGGGCTGAATCATTCGGGACGCAATGTATCGTCGTGGCTATGGATGTCCGACGCAATTATACAGAGAATATGAATGCGATACCGGTGCTACTGGAAGATGGCTCCCGATGCTGGTATGAAGTTGTCATCTACGGGGGCAGCAAGCCAACCGGCATTGATGCTGTTGCATGGGCCCGGGAAGCAGAGGAACGCGGTGCCGGCGAGATCCTGCTGACGAGCATGGAAACGGATGGGACGAGGAATGGATTTGATATTGCCATCACCTCCGCAATCTCTGATGCGGCAGAGATCCCGGTTATCGCGAGCGGGGGTGTAGGTACCCTTGAACATTTTTATGATGGTTTCACCAAAGGAAAAGCGGATGCCTGCCTTGCGGCAAGCGTCTTTCACTACGGGGAGTTCACCGTCCGCGATGTAAAAGAGTATCTTATGTGCCGGGGTATCCCGGTACGGCTCTGAGATCACATTCGAACGCGGCGACAGAGTGCTCGAGCTCAAATGCATTCAGCACGGCAGGATGAATCTCTCCAAAGACACCCGCCAGGTTACCGGCAACGATGATGTCACCCCGCCGCCCGTCGATGAAGGCCGGGTCGGCAGATTCCTTAATGATATAATCAATGGAAAGCTCGTGGAGAACGGCATCTGCCAGCGCATATGCTTCTGAGAAATCCGCATCCGGGTGAGTACTGACCCCCGCTGCCTGCTGGTACGTGAGGCAGGAATCGACAACATCACCTACCGTAAAGAGGCGCTGAGGGAGTTCCCGGTGCCGGTTCAGGGCCAGAAATTCGAGCAGAAGAGGGAGGAGCTCGGTCCTGACCACAGTGTTCTCGATACTGATGGGGTGCATGACACGAAGGACGCCCTTCTTCTCCTCCCGCTGCATCCTTGTGTAGAGCACATCTTCATTTGTCAGGGTAAACGGCATTACCTCGAGATAACCAAGGCCACAGAATACCTCACGGGCAAGAGCAGCGTAGACCTGGACCGGGTGGGGTTTTCCCACCGTGAAGGTCTTCGGCGGCAGGTCCTGGATCTTGTCGTAACCGTACGCGATCGCCACGTCCTCAAAGATGTCCCAGTCATGCATGATGTCAGCCCGGTAGCAGGGGATTTGCACCTTCACGTAGCCGGCCTTCGCCGGCACAGCACCGAACCTCATCTTTTTCAATAACTCTGCCATTGTCGATTCTGTCAGCTCAACCCCGAGCAGGCTTGAGCACTCCTGCACGCTCACGGTCCGTTCTGAGGGGGCAAGAGTCGGGGTCTGCACACCGTCTATCCCGATACTTTCGATCTTTGCTCCTGCTTCTGCCATTGCCGTGCAGATGATGTTGACGGCAACACCGACCGCCCGCCTGTCAGTTCCGGTCGTGTCGAGGAGGATATTCTTCGTGCCGATGGTCACCCTTGTCCGCTCACCGTTGATTATAGGGGGAAACGATAGGACATGATCGTCCCTGTCCACGATGAGCGGGAAGAGCGGGAAGTCCCTCACTATCTTCGCATAGTCCCTGCCCTTCGGGTGCTTCTCGAGGATCTCATCCATTGACATCTCAAGAGTATAGTCGAGGGGGACGAATTTCCTGCTCCGCGGCGAAGCGATGTAGCTGAACGGTGGTTTCACCGTATCAAGGTCATGGATACCGATTGCGACCTTGCTCCTGCCCCTGCCAACAGCCCAGTGAAGAGACTCCTGCAGGGACATGATGCTTTGGATCGATTCGTCGTCAAATGTAATTCCGCGGATAACCGCAGCCCCAAGTACGGGACGGATGTCCGCAAGCCGCGGGTCGACGGTAAACGAGATCCCAGACGGCTTCACCGGGTACGAGGGAAGACCGGTCTCGATGCCAAGGTAGCCCCGCATAGCCCGAGCAACTCCTTCCGGCGAGAAGAGGTCGGGGCGGTCCGGGAAGAATTCTACGTCGGCATGGTCTTCTTCGACCCGCTCTACGTCGGATCCGATGAGGGCGACCTTGTCGAGGATCGTCTTTTTATCGGTACGGGTGAGCCGCTCGAGATACTTATAGGGAAGGGTGATGACCGCCATCTCACACACTCCCTTTCGTGTGGCGGAGCGCGGGGGTCTGACGGAGGAAGGCCACGTCGCTCCGGTGAAGGTACCGGAGATCTTTGAGGCCGAGCCTGAGCATCGCGATCCGGCTCACACCCAGGCCCCAGGCAAGGACCGGGTAGTTGATCCCTAACGGTGCGGTGACCTCCTCGCGGAAAACGCCGGCGCCTCCCATCTCGATCCAGCCGATTCCTTCAACGTAGACCTCGGCGTCGAGACTCGGCTCAGTGTACGGGTAGTAGGAGGGCTTGAAACGCACACCCTCAAAGCCCATACGGTGGTAGAACTCGCGGAGGATCCCGAGCAGGTTGCCGAAGGTGACACCCTCGTCCATCACGATTCCCTCGAGCTGCTCGAACTCGGCAAGGTGAGTGGTATCGATGGTCTCCCGTCGGTAGACCCTGCCAACACAGAAGGCCTTGACAGGAGGAGTCGGATTTTTCGCAAGATGCTGGATCGAGACGCTCGTGGTATGGGTCCGGAGCACGCACTGCTCGGCTTTTTCCTCTTTCCAGACACCTCCCCAGCCGGTCGATGAGGTATCTCCGCCGCTCTCGTGCATCGCTTTTACTTTCTCGTATCCTGGCGGGAGCGGAAGGGACTCCCTGAGATAGAATGTATCCTGCATTTCCCGTGCGGGGTGGTCCTGGGGCTGGAAAAGGGCGTCGAAATTCCAGAAAGACTGCTGGACAATGCCACCATAGAGTTCCTCAAATCCCATTTCGAGGAGGATCTCCCGCATCTCGGCGATGATCCGCTGGTAGGGATGGACTTTGCCCGGATAGGCTTTTTTCGGAAGCTTGGTCACATCGTACCGGCGGAAGTTTGATGTCTTCCATGCACCTGAAAGGATCTGATCACGGGTGAGAGTCCCGATCTCTTCCCTCAGATCAAGACCCTGCCTGACCAGCTGGAGACCTTCATCCTGGAGGGAAATGATATACCGGACTGATTCCGTTTCCTGAAGGATGCCACGCTTGATCAGCTCTTTTGTCTTCGGATCCCCTGTCTGCGGATTTTTCAGGGCGGATTCATCAGCGGAGGTTGACGCCCCATCAGCCCTTGAAACCATACCATCACTGACAATGACCAGTCCTTTTTTACGCAGCTGACCGAAACCGATTTTAAAAGATCCGTGTTTCTTGAGATCGCCAAGAAGTGTGTCCCGCGATATAAACTTCAGGAGTTGTGTCTCCGGGAGCCCATGTTTGAGATAGTCTTTTCCTTCATCAGTGTAACCAAACGTTTTATCGACAACCCGGTCGAGGCTGACAAGTCCCTTATCCCCGGCAAGGTGTGCCCACTGCACCACAGATTCCGGCGTTGCATCCAACAGCGTTGCAAGATGCAGGGCATCCGCTTTCCTCTCTTTTTCAAGCACCCCAAGCAGTCTTTTTTCATTTTGCGTCAGTTCAGCCATCTTACACCTCAATCTTCTCAGCTGCAGCGTCCATCTTCTCCCTGAAATCTTTCAGGAAAATAACTACACGTTCCGCTGTCTCCTTTTTACACTGGCCGCACATGATCTCTCCCGAGACGCACTTCCTGCGGATTTCGGCGAGTTCTGCATCATCCGTCACCATATGGAAAAGATTGAGCAGGAATAGAGAGCACTTCTCGGGTTCCCCACCGCAACGCTTCTGTTCATCCCGGGTCATCTTCCCACCGGTGATCCCGCTCATCACCTTCTTTCGTACTGCTGCCTCAGACTCATAGAATGAGATAATGCTCTCCGGGATGCTGCTGGACATCTTACCCCCGGTGAGTCCCGGCATGAAAATGTGGTACGTAGACGAAGGTGTATAAAACCCGAAACCCCCGTACTCACGCTCTATCCGGCGCACTTTCACGCGGATATCAGAGCATGGTGCACCCCTGATGTCCACATGCCCTTCATACATCTTTGCACCAGGGAATGCTGCTTTCACCGCAGCGAGTGCCTGCTCTGGTGCGTTCTTTGACCGCACACTCACGTAACCATCCCGGTCTTCGACAGTGAACATCCGGAGCTTGTGAGCAACTCCCCGCGTGAGCCGGATGTGCGGATCCTGATCAATTCCTACTGGTACGATCGTCGGTGCAGGTTCACGATCGATCTGGGGGTACAGGATATCTGCCACCTGCGTAATGACGCTGAAAGCATGCGCGAGATCGGTTTCGGGTGAAAAACCGTAGATCGCCGTAAGTTCGGAAAAATTTACCTTGGTTGCGGCTTCAAATGCGAGATCTTTCAGCCGTTCGTTCTTGCTCTGAAAATACGTCTGACCTTCGAAACCCAGCGCATAAAGACATGCAAGGTATTCCTTCCCATATTCCCGGCACTTTTCCCACGACATACCACGAACCGCGTGCGCCTCCCGGTCAGCAATCGTCACATAACCGGTACCACCCTGCTGCACATGCCATACCACCTCTTTCATCACCATAAGGTGCCCGAGATGCGGGTGCCCGCTTGGCATAAATCCTGTCAGGACATGAAACGGAGTGTGGTTGCGTATCGCACTGGCGATCTGGCGGTAGTCGCGTTGACCGACAACGATGCCGCGGCTCATGAAATACGGGATGCACGGAAGTTCTGAAATTGCCGGAGCGATAGGCTCGATTCCAAATTCAGAAAAAAGTTTTTCGACATCGACAGACTGGTTGCTTGACCAGGGATTAATCTGAGGTTCTGGCATGGTGGGCGCTCACAGTTTGATTCGTGCAAATTCGATGAACTGAATTCCGCTTGTATGTACGGCGCCAAACAACATCTTCTTTTTGACACTGTGCGCCATCCGGACAGATCTGGATATGACACTCATGGGCAGAGATGCCTCTTTTTCGACTGCATGTACCAGCATATCAGAATGGATATTTTTCCCGCAATAGACCCGGTAATGGTGACCGAACTTGTAACCAGTGCGGGGAGTGAAGTTGTGCCCCCTGAGTTCGGTATAAACCTTATCTTTTTCAGCAAGTTCCCGGTCAGACTCGCTGGCAAGGGTGAAATATTCATCAATGCTGACGAGACTTGTACCTTTTTTTAGGGTAATGATTCCTTTTCCCATCAGATAGAGCAGTTCAACGGGTGCAAGCATCAGGCGTTCACCATCAAGACGTTTACCAAACCCTGATTGTTCGAGATCTGAATGGGCAGCGGTCAGGATCATCGCGGATTTCCCCACCAGTATCGCTTCACAGCGGGATATTTCCGGAAAATGATTACAGGGTTCCGGGAGTTTCTGGAGTTTGATCTCGTAGTAGGTCAGCTCTTCTTCATCATCCACAACGGCAAGAATATACTGCTTTCGCATGTTTCTCGAGGCAACAACCTCTTCGATGAGCGTTACAAAACGGATCGGATCGCGTTCAGAAAGGACCCGGACAAGATAGAGTGACTCGCTGGTACCGGGTTTTTCACCGCGCCTGAACACCCGGAAATCATGAGGGCCTGCCTGCACAACATACCCCCGTTCCCGCAGATCGCGGTATACCAGAAAGCTGCGAAGGAAACCGGGCTGGTCAGCAAACACCGAAAACAGGGTGTCGAACATGTACCCGGTCAGCTCGATCTTCTGGCGGTGGAGGAGATAGAGCGCCTCCTGATTCGAGAGTCTCACTCCACCTGCCTCCAGACGACCGTACCCGTTTTGCTCATAAAGGATTCGTCCTTCTTTCCCCACACGCACAATAGTGCCGTCGAATGTTGCCTTCACTGCCGGAACTATTGTGTTTTGATGATAATAAGAACGCGGGAAAAGAAGTACAAGGGTCTGATGTATTTTTTTTCATAATACATGTGGGGCTCTTCCCGTTTCGCAAAATTTTTTATTTCATTTTAAAAAAAGCGTAACATACTATTTTGCAAGCTCACGTACTTTCTCAATATTCCCGACATCATCGCGCCGATCGTCAACCGGGGTTTCGCAGATAAGCGGCACCGCTGACAGGACCGGATGATGGAGTATGCGCCGGAACCCGTCCTCCCCGATGAATCCCATGCCGATATGTTCATGCCGGTCAAGGGCGCTTCCCCTGTCGCCTTTCGAATCGTTCAGGTGTATGACTCTGAGATTTTTAATACCGATCTGGTCATCGAACTGCGTAAGAGTCTCCTCGATCCCCGTTTCCGTCCGCAGCTCATATCCCGCCGCAAACGCATGGCATGTGTCCAGACAGACACCGATTCGATTAATTTTTTCAAGCCCGTCCATAATTCCCCGGATATGCTCGAAGCTGCTACCCACGCTGTTCTTCTCACCGGCAGTATTTTCAAGCAGTAATATCACGTTATTCCCGGAATTCTCAAGAGCAGTATTAATCGCCCCGATGACGCGTGACCTCCCTCCGGCTATACCGTCACCAAGGTGATGACCGAGATGGGTGACAAGATACGGGATATCAAGCCGTCCGCACCGGTCAAGTTCGGCAGATAAAGCACCAATCGACTTTTCATGGATATCCGGTTTGGGCGATGCCAGGTTCGGAAGATACGGCATATGGTCAACAGGGATAATCCCGCTTGAGCGGATTTTGCCGGTAAAAGCAGCGCGGATTTCATCAGACAGTGGTGCAAATCCCCACCCCCTTGGACTCCGCGAAAACATCTGGAATACGTCACACCCGGCAGCCTTTGCCCGGTCTACGGCACGATCAAGAGATCCTGCTATTGAGATGTGGACACCAACTTTCACCATAGAAGAGATCCTCTCACCATTATCCTCATCTGATCAACATTCGTGTGCGGGAGATATTAGGAGATTTGTATTCAGGCACGGAACAGCGTGAGATTTGAAATCTGATTTTGCACAACCGGGTCCTGCGTTGCAGAAATTCCCCGATTCCTGAAAAGTGCGTATCGTAAATCAACAGATAGTGCCCGGAATAAGCATAGAGGAATCAGGCCCTGGAACCCTGAACCTGAATCCTTTTTGCTCTGCAGGCATCAATCCTGTAACCATGAAGATTACCTTCCTGGGAACCAATGGCTGGTACGATACCCGGACCGGCAATACATCCTCCATCCTGATCCAGTCAGAAAATTACGATATTATCCTTGACGCAGGAAATGGTCTGGCAAAAGCTGATCGCTACATCACCCAGGACAAGCCTGCCTACCTGTTCATAAGCCATTTTCATATCGATCATATCGCAGGATTGCACACACTGGTCAAATTCAGATTCCAAAAAGGCCTGGTAATCTGCGGACAAACCGGAACTACCGGGGTCTTAAATGCATTTGTTGCCGAACCTTTCACCGTGCCGATCGCCCAGCTTTCCTACCCGGTAACGTTCCTGGAACTGGACGAAGGTTACCATGCTATCCCGTTCCCGGTTGAGTCCCGGCTCCTTGTACACCCGGTTCCCTGTTTCGGGTACCGCCTTTCCCTTGACGGGAAGATCATCACGTACTGTACTGACACTGGTTACTGTGCCAATGCAGTCCTGCTTGGCCGGAATTCTGATCTTCTGATTACCGAATGCGGGCTGAAACCCGGGCAGGAGAGCCCGGATTGGCCGCATCTTAATCCGGAGACCGCACTAAAGATAGGAAAAGAAGCACATGCGAAACGTCTTGCCCTGACGCATTTCGGTGCGGAAGTGTACAGATCCCCGGAGGACCGGATCGAAGTGCAAGAACAATTCCAGAAGGTATGCCCAGGCCTGATTGTGGCAACTGATGACCTGACGGTCGAGATTTGAAAAAAAATTATTCCTGGATTTTTTTCATAAGCCATGCCATGTTTGCACCAAGTGTTTTCATCGTCATAATTCCCTCATCATCGCGATTCACATCACCGGGTGCAAGCCCGAGGCCGACGTTCCAGTAGGATGAACCCGGGACTACCATCTGGCTGATAAAAAAGAAGTGGTTGATGGTATCAAAAGCATGAATAGCCCCGGCCCGTCTTACGGCGATAACTGCGGCACCAACTTTTCGTTTGAACATGTCCTGATTTGCCTTGGCCACAAAACCTGACCTGTCGATCAAAGCTTTGAGTTCTGGTGAGATATCTGCAAAATAGGTTGGTGAAGCAAGGATTATCCCGTCAGCTTCGAGCATCTTTTCGATACAGTCATTGACAATGTCTCCCTTGACCGCGCATCGTTTATCCTGATTCTCAAAACATTTTCTGCAGGCAGTACATCCCCGGATCTTTTTCCCGGCAAGCTGGACGAGCTCGGTTTTAATATGCTGTTTTTTCAGTTCCTTAAACACTGCATTGACAAGAATCGCTGTATTCCCGTCCTTGCGTGCACTTCCGTTGAATGCGACGACCTTCATTTCCTTCTCCTTTTCATTAAGCCATTCTCCCATGAACAGATAAAAAAATCGCAGGACAATCACCGGCCTGATAAAAAACTGAGGTTTGTCTGAGAGCGTCATCTTAAGAACCCTCACGCCAAATGGTGGTGCGATATGAATACTCGTATACAATTTTCCGATTTTCACCTGTCGCGTGAAGTCGGTAAGGCAATAGAAGATATGGGCTTTGAAGAACCCACACCAATTCAGGCACTCGCTATCCCACTTATACAAGCCGGGCGTGACGTGACCGCACAGGCACAAACAGGTACTGGAAAGACCGCCGCATTCGGCATTCCCATCATTGAGAAAATTAATCCCACACACCGCACAGTACAGGCAATTGTACTCAGTCCGACACGCGAACTCGCAATCCAGATAGCAGAAGAGTTCTCTGAACTTCTCGCTCATCTTCCGCGTATCACGGTCCTCCCGGTGTATGGCGGGCAGCCCATTGACCGCCAGTTGCGTGCACTCCATGCCGGGGTCCATATCGTCATCGGGACACCCGGACGGGTAATGGACCACCTCAGGCGCCGGACACTCTCCCTCGACGAGGTGTCAATAGTGGTCCTTGACGAAGCTGACCAGATGCTTGACATGGGATTCCGTGACGACATAGAACTTATTCTCAAGAAAATCCCGCAGAAACGCCAGACACTCCTCTTCTCGGCAACACTCCCCCAGCCGATCATTGATATCTCCAAACGGTTCATGAACAAACCCGAGTTTGTCAAGGTCGAGTATGCCGAACTGGTCGTTCCACAGATCGAGCAGTCGTATATCGAAGTGAAAGAGCGTGAAAAACTTGACGTGCTCTGCCGCCTGATCGATATTGCCGATCCGCACCTGTCAATCATCTTCTGTAATACCAAACGTCGTGCCGAGGAACTCGCCGGAAAGGTAAAGGCACGCGGGTACCGGGCGGAGGAACTCCACGGAGACATGAAACAATCGCAGCGTGACCGGGTTATGGGCGGGTTCCGGAAAGGTTCAATCGAGATCCTGATCGCTACTGACGTCGCTGCGCGTGGTATTGACGTTGAAGATGTCGATATGGTAATCAATTTCGACGTCCCGCAGGATGTGGAATATTATGTCCACCGTATCGGCAGAACCGGCAGGGCAGGAAAGAGCGGCAGAGCAGTGACTTTTGTTGCACCGCGTGATTTTACCAAACTCCGTGAGATCCAGCACTATGCAAAAATCCAGATACCCCGCATGCCCATACCAACTCAGTCAGACGTTGCCGAGACCCGTACCCGCTCCATGCTCGAAAAGGTCCGCGAGACCATCAAAGCAGGAGGGATGGAGTCTTATGCTCGCATCATTGAGCAGGAAAGCGAAGGCGATCTCAGTACGATCGATATTGCTGCTGCACTCCTCAAGCTGCAGATGGAGCAGGGCAGTGAGGAAATTTCTGAGAAGCGCGAAGAGATGGATTTTGCTGACACGGGTGCAGAAGCCGGAATGGTCAGGTTTTTTCTCGGGGTTGGCAGGATGCATAAAGTTGCTCCCAAAGACATCGTCGGGGCAATTGCCGGTGAGACAGGAATACCGGGAAAAGCCATCGGTTCGATCCGGATACTCGACTCGTACTCCTTTGTCGAAGTGCCCCGTGAGTATGCGACAGAAGTGTATACCATTATGAAAGAGCGGACAATCCGGAACCAGCCAACCGGGATCGAGCCGGCATCAGGGAAGCGGGCGTAACCCGTCAGCTCCACAATTTTTCATTCGTGTTTTTTCTGCAAACCAGGTTCTGATTTATTGTCAGAAAAGGGCTGATAATTGCCAGAAGATCCCCGCAACTCTGAACGAAAATGCGCTGTCATCGCTATCACTTGGCAGAGGTTTTCTCTTTCAGTCGTGATTCTCTGTGCCGGAACCGTGCTTTGTGCCGAAAGAACAGAAACATAAAATACACACCCGGGAAATTATCCGGTATGAACAAGACACTGGTAATTGCATCTGCGTGTGTTCTCTGCATCGTATTCGTTCTTGCAGCCGGATGCACCCAAAACGGGACCCCTCAGGTTACCCCAACGCCAACCGCGATCGAAACAACCGCTTCTCCAATGCCCACACCGACACCGACAACGGTTTCGCTGACACCCGGGCCTACCCAGACCCTTCCCGAAATCTGGAATATCGAGGTCCAGGTCACGCACAACGGCTTATCATACGACCCGCAGATCACTGTCAGCTGTCAGGGCGGCAAAGGGCTTAACTTTATCCAGCAGATCGATGTTAGAGTTACTCGACCCGACGGAGCGGTGGAAAACGGAATAATAGCCAAACCCCTCTACAAAGGAAAGTCCGTAACTTTGACAGGGTCTGGCGTAACAGGGAAGCTTGACCGGGCAGAAATCTGGGCGACAACGCCTCAGGGAGATAAAGTAAAGATTTACGATGAATACGTTTGTTTCCGGTGTTATTAATCTCTTTTTTTTAAAACTAATCCGCTAGCGATTATGACTGTCCTCGAAAATAAATTTGAATTCCAGTCTTGCATTTTCGAAGTTACACGTTTACAAATAAAATCCTCATGATAATTCTTTCATTCCAAACCGTATTTTTTATGGAAGGCGGTACTCATAAATTACTTACATCCGTACAGATGATGTGAATTCGATCACTCTTCCCGATTCTCAGGGTCTGCCAACCGATTGCCTTCTCTTCGACACTTTCTTAATTACCCCCTGCGTCCTTGGGAGGCTGCTGTTTCCTTTTTATACAGCCATGAAAAAAATCCGGATCGTTTGGTTCTTCTCATACAAACCCCGGTCAACCCGTCAAGGATAATATAATCTACCGGTGTTCCAATAAAGCGGGCATCGGTGGGATTAAATAAGAACCCGGGAAGTACCGGAGCCATCTGTTCAGCGATTTTTCCTTTCAGTGTCGAACGGGACCCGTTCACTGAATCTTTCTATATTTTCACCGGCAGCTTCCGCTACCCCTTCTCCAGGTCCGCCTGGTACCTGTTCTAATGGTTGTGATCTTGCGCTCTGACGTAAAAAATCCAGCGCAAAGGCATGAAAAATAATGGGATTTTGTCTCGTAATCTCGTTAAGCTTGTTTTTCCACTGTTTCTTTCATTGAGAGATGATGCTTTACTTTTTCCCGGACATGGTACTCCAGGCCGGGGATTGTCCTGATATCCCTGATCGCGTCTGCACGGTCGATCAGGATCTCTCCAACCGGTGTAATACCAAGGTTCCTAAAAAAAGCTGAAATTACCCGGGTGATGCAGGTAAAATTCTCCTCCCCTTCCCGTCCCGCAACTGAAAAAATCAGACCCCTTTGTGCTGTTATACCTCCTGACATCAACCGCTCCGCATGATATGCCTGGCACCGGTCGATGAGCAGCTTGAGCCCGCCGGGTACAGTGTTGGTATAAACAGGAGAACAGATAACAAGAAGCGATGTGCTCCTGATAGCGTCAATGATGGTTCCCATGTCATCGTTAAAGACGCAGGAACCGGTATTGTAGCACTGGTAGCACCCTATGCATGAGTGGACATCCATATCATGCGGATAGATGACCTGAGCATGCCTGCCAAGGTCCTGAGCTGCTTCAACCGCCCAGCCGGCCAGGATGCTGCAGTTGCCATGTGCCCGCGGGCTGCCCTGGACTACAACAAGATCAACATGAGGGGGAACAGTACGTTTCTGCAATTTCTGTTGGTGATTCAGGACAAATTCCATTGGATTTAATCGGATTTCACGTTCCCATTCGTCGGCTGTGCGCCTTGAGATCTCCTCAGCAGAAAGCGGGACAAGCGGAGAGTATTCGTACGAATTGGTCCGGAACACTGCAATTGTCCGCTCACCCTCTGTAACGGTAAGTGTATACCTGACCATCCCGGGGTACAGCGCTGAAAAATCTTCGGAGTTCAGGGTAAGTATATACCGTTCCTTTCCGGAAATAATCTCAACTCTGCGAATAAGTGCCGTTGATGGTTCCATCACCCATACTATTATTTATAGAGACTATAATTCTGTGGTGATGGTGTGTGCAGACAAAGAAGTCTTCAGAAAAATGTCCTGCCTTTGATCCAAGGAATTCTCGTAAGAATAATAAGGTGTGCCATCACGCATTCCCGGTAAATCTGTGAGGTGATCCACGTTTCCCTGACTCCTATTCCCCTGAGAATCGCGGCGCTTACACAGGAACGTAACAGTCTGCTTGAATATCCCGTTGAACGGCTGGCCGGGGTAATTCAGGAAATAGGATTCAGGTGCGTGTCGTGTGCGAAGTGCTGCACCAGGGCATTCAACGGGCATGTATTCCTGCTCGACCGTGACGTAACCACATTAAAAGCATTGGAACCCTCCGCTCTCGAACCCGCGCCTGACCCAGAATTCTGCGACCAGAACGGTATATTCTATGTCTCGGGATATGCATTGCGGACACAGGATGATACCCGTGGATCCTGCTGGTTCCTTGACAACGGAAGGTGCCGGATTTATGACCGCCGTTTTACAATCTGCCGTATTTATCCTTACATGCTTCACCGGGAAGCTGATGAACACGGGGATGTTGACTGGCGGCAGTTCTCCGGACTTGACCAGCATGGGGAATATGATGCTGAAATAACGGATGACGAGAGCCTCGATCTCGCCCGTGAAACCAAAGAATTCGAAAATGCATTCCTAACCCAGGAGATACAGTTTCTCGAATTCATGCAGGATTATTTCACCCGTCACCGGCTCCGACACGTGCAGAAAGTATACGATGACCGGATACGGCGGTTTAACCGTGGGGAAGAGATCACCGTCATGGTATTTTATGATGGCAACCTCGAACCGCACCGGATACGCGGCTGAAGCACATCCAGATTTCTGGCAAATTTTTGCCTTATTTTTCTGTTGCCAAAGCAGTTATCAGGATTCCTGTCGGTCCTGAATAATCCCCATCCCTGCCTGGTTCCACGCCGGTTGGGATCCTTTCGTTTTCCCGACAGGTCGTACATTTCTGCCGCGGCATTGATTGAATGCCTGAGGGTTATCATACCTGTTTCCAGAAGGAGGTCAAGACATTCCAGATCATCTCCCGAAGCCGGATACTGCGATCCTGTATCTCAAGGGCGGGATGAGACGATGTTCCATCAGGCTCATACAGCGACCTATTTATTTCAATCTGGATCCATGGGATGCCTTTGTGCCAGTAATGTGCATTTGAAATAAAACCACCGGAAAAGGGATTGTTGATTGCCACCTCGTTGCCAACGGAAAACTCCTCCCTGAAAATATCCGCAAGCAGGGTAATCCACTCTGGAGAACATGTGGCAATGCTGCCTTTTCTTGCTCTGCCCTGACGGTCACCATTGTTTCCCAGACAAATCAGCGGCCTAACTTTCCCTGAATCCTTCTGAAGACTTGAACCGAAAGGAAGCATGGAATGACAATCAAATGCAATCCTTACGGGTTGCCGGTCGATGAGTTCATCAATATGCTGGTGGAATGGGAAATAATGGGTCATGAGCAGGGAGTGGATGAGGGGCATATCCGGCACCTGCCCGGGTCGGTAAACCTCACGGCCATCAATTGTCCTCACCTTGATAATCCCGTCCGGATCGCGGAGGGGGAGAGGCAACGGCGGACGGTTGAGATCAACAACCATCCGGGAAATTGGGGTATCGATATAAGCAACAACACGGTCCTTGAAACCGAACACAACGCGGGTATTAGGATCACAGTAATAATGGAGCTCGTCCTCATCGAGCAGCAGAAGCGGGCGGATGATTTCCGGGACTTCAGTACCGCCATGAGGGACTGAAATCAGGAACGGGCAGCGTTTTTTCACCATTATCAGTAACTTTTCTTTTGCCGGGAGATTTTGTTAATATTTGGGTTGGATACCGTATCCTGAATACACGGATTACAACGACCCCGCAGCCAGACTTCGTTTCTATGAAGGAACTCCTGAAATTCTTTTAAACCACTGCTTCAGGTGATCCCGGGTGCTTACTCCGAGTGGCTTCGGGCAGGTATCCTGTTTTTTTCATTTTACATTCTATCTGATGGTTCCCAGATAAATCTCATTCCTGCGGATACTGAAAAATATTAGTCTTTGCGAGGGCAATAAACTCCTATGAAACGCTCTTTTGGTGCCCGGGCAGTTGCGTACCACTTCCGGTATTTGTTGTGGGGACGTACGACCATAAGGGAAAACCAAACGCAATGGTTGCAGCGTGGGGAGGTATCTGTTCATCCGATCCGCCAAGTATTGCGATTTCAATCCGCCCTTCACGCTGCACATACAGGAACCTGATGGAAAAGATTGCATTTACCATAAGCATCCCATCGGTAAAGTACATGGCCGAAGCAGATTTTTTTGGCATGGTCTTGGGAGATGCTACGGATAAGTTTGCCATTTCAGGACTTACGCCACTCCGTGCAAATCATGTCGATGCTCCCTGTATTGCCGAGTTTCCTGTAGTACTCGAATGCCGGGTAGCCAAACATGTAAAAATCGGTGCCCACACCCAGTTTATCGGTGAAATCCTGGATGTGAAAATTGATGAATCCATGCTGGACTCTTAAGGAAAACCTGACCTTGAAAGGCTTCAGGTAATCGGTTTTGATGTCTTCAGATCTGCGTATTATATAACCGGACCGGTCGTCGGACGGGCATTTAGTGCAGGGCGGAAATATGTATCCAAATAATCCTTTTCTTGTATATCTTTCTCATGGGATACCTGCATTTTCAGGCCGGAGTCGTCATCTCATTCATCCGCAGAATCCATACGCAGAGGTAGTAACAATTCCCGGTTTCCTCTGCTGAATGCCGGGATCGGGATATCATGAGAGGCCGGGATTATTTACCCGCCAGGGAAGATTATCTCAATCTCATGATCAAATCACCATCTGTTGTAACGGCATAATTTTTTACCAGCGACTCGTCATTCAGAGTACAATCCCAGCCAAGAACTTCCTTGATTTTTTGCCGTATCTGCGTCGTTCTCAGGCTGTCGCACCTCTTGATTTGTTCCATTATCTCATCACAGATAACAGAGAGTTTTTTTTATGGATAAACGAAAAAGTAACCAGGGTGTGAAAGTGTCATACTCAGGATTGCATAACTACAACTTTCAACGTTACAACCAGCTTCAATTAAAATCAGATTTTTTCAATCCAGATAATCATGAGACGAGTCTTTTTGACAGGATGGTATCACTCAGCTGCGCACAGATGCCTTGAAGAGCTGGAATGCCAATCATTTGCCTGATACACATGGCCGAGTCACATGAAGATCCATATATCGAAAAGAAAGCAGCGATGTTCTGTCTTCCGGATGGAGGGGGGAACACCATCTGCCTTGACAGTTTCAAGGGGAAATGGGTGGTTCTGTATTTTTACCCAAGGGATAATACTCCAGGCTGTACCATTGAGGCGATGCAGTTTAATGCTGCCCTTGAGAAATTTACCGATATTGGTGCCCAGGTAATCGGGGTAAGTGCGGATTCACCCGAGAGCCACCAGAAATTTGCAGAGAAACATAACCTTTCCGTCCTCCTCCTGTCGGATACAGAACATGCTGTGCTCAAGGCGTATGATTCATGGAGGCCAAAGACAATGTTTGGCAGGGAATTTTTCGGCACCCA
>DATEXZ010000060.1:0-8295 GCA_035256445.1 Methanoregula sp. | reverse complement strand
TGATCGGACCACGAACTTTTGTGGTGATTGATATATTTTATAGGTGAGTTCAGGTACGCACACAGTCCGGAATAATTGTAATTGTTCTAGAATAGCGACTTCCATTAATCCTTAATTTTTACACCAGAAAAACTCATACAGGGTCATACGGCGTATTAGTCTTCAGGCACATCGCCAGTTCCTCCATGATGGGAACAATCTCATGTTCTTTTTCAAAACGCCGGGTGATGAGTTCGGCAAGACTTCCCTGTGCGATTCGCTTGCTGATGATCGGCAGGTACTCGCGCTCATCAGGTGTTGCATACTTCCATGCAGCATCATAGAGACGGTTCAGTTCAGGCCTGAGTTCTTCTGTACCTCTGTGGATCGCGCGATCGGTGAGTTCAAGCAGGGCAGTCTGGTCAGTTTCGAGCCGGAGCGAATGACACCGCAGCAGTGACCGCACAAAAGCACAGACTGCCATATCTGAACGGATACATTCCTGCTCGTCAAGCGCCTTGATCTCAAGACAGGTACGGGAAAAACGGATGATAAGCCCGCTCGAGTTCACCCACTCTTCGCAGAGAATGTCTGCTCCTCTCATGCGGAGCTCTGAAAAAACCTCTTCCTGGGTCGCACGATAATCCTCGGCACAACGGATCTTATCAGGGATAATCCGGTTGCAGATGAGCGGGATTTCTTTCTGGTTCTCACGGTAATAGAGGAGCCGGTTATCGGCATTTCCCGTAAGTTTTCCTTCCACCATGGGAGAAGAAGCGGTAACTGCAATAAGGTAGGGGAGCAGGGAGCGGATCCGGTTATAGGTCGTCACCAGTTCCTGTTCATGTGCATACGAAAGATTGATCTGCAACGCCTGGATGTTCAGCCAGCCATGCTGGTGAATATTAAAAAGACGGTCATATGCATCATAGTATTCTCCCTCGTCATGATCCCAGACTGCCGTGCGGTCAAGAGTAAGGGTCGGGTGCATGCCCAGTCCGAGCAGCCAGTAGCGTCCCTCGAAAATATGGTAAAATTTTCGTATCCCCTTCATGAGCTGGTCTTCAAGTGAGGCAAGGTGGTCAGCGGGGACACGAGGGATAATTTCGAGGACCGTTTTCTGGAGTTCCTTGCTGAGTTTCACATCACCAAAGAGGATCTCGCTTTCGGTCCGTCCGCAGATGGTCCTGATAATCCGGTCGGAAACGGGCAGGGCATTGAAGCGCCGGTCATTGATGGAGTATTCATGTTCGGTACCGATTGTCATGAGACTGCACAATTCCTCCGGGGGACTTCTGATACCTTTTCTGTTTCCGGCTCATCAATGCGGCAGACAGCATCAATTTCTTCCTGCGTGAGATTGCTGACGAGGTTGCCGATGCTTTTCACCGCAAGGTCATACTGGAGCTGGTATGCTTCGGGTGTATTTTTCAGGAGCGTAACGAGCGGACAGATACCCGGAAATTTCAGGTAAATTTCAATAACATCCCGTTTCACGTCAAACGTGAACGGCCCGGCCCGGCATGTTTCAGGTTTTATCGCATGAATGACGCATTTGCCATTCTTTGAAAGTATGCAGACACCATTTTCACGTGCTTTAAGACGTTTATACCCGACATCCTCAAACAGGTCCGGGGAAACCCCGGCAGCAGTCAGTCTCTCGCAACAGGATCGCGATACCGGGGGATGTGCATCAACACAACAATGCCCCCCGCACCGCATGCAAATCTCTTCAGCATAGGCCAACCAGTCTTCAGTCAAAAAGATCACGTCGTAAAAAGGTAAGAAACAATCTGTTCGAATACCCGGGGGTAACAATCATCCTCACCGCTCTCGATGGAGGGATTGTCATTCACCTCAATAACGTACGCATCCCCGTTATTATTTTTTATGTCCACACCATACAGGCCCCTGCCTATCGCGTTTGCTGCATCAATCCCGAGATCGATCACATGGGGCGGGACCTTGTCCGGAGAGACACTCTCCACCCCGCAGTAGACAAGATGACCATTCACCGACGCCTGGATCTTGAAGGTATCGGAGGGAATCGTGTACTTGCAGACATAGAGCAGGTTCCCGCCCAGCACGCCCACGCGCCAGTCATACCTGCTCTCAATATACTGCTGCACGACGATCCAGTCCGAGAGCTTGATAAACCTGCGGGCAACACGGAAAAATTCTGCGATATCGTTGACTTTTTCGACCCGGAGCGAGAAAGAAGTGGAAGGCTCTTTGACGATAAGGGGGGATCCGAGTTCATCGAACAGATGGGTTACTTCCTCGACAGTGAGATGTGTTTTTGATAAGAAAACGGTTTTTGGCAGGGAGATATTCTTTTTGATCAGGTGCGAGTACATGTTGACCTTATCAGAGCAGATCCGGATTGAGCGGGGATCGTCGATGACCGGTATGCCATGAAATTCTGCCATCCGTGCTGCGACGTAGGTAACATTCAACGGATCGGTACGGGCCCGGATAAATAATGCATCCATTTTCGGAATTTTTTTGATATCTACAGGAAATATGAAGTCCGCGTCATGGCCCATCCCCTCGGCGATGTCCCGGCAGCGGATCAGTGCATTGAGCTGCTCGGAATTTGAAAGGGTCTTCCGATCTACAAAGATGCCAAGATGACTCATAGGAATTCCTGGTTGGAGAGATATGCCGCGAGCAGGGTGCGCTCATCACCGGTAAGCTGGGAGTAACGGGTGGGAGCAAGAGATGATAGCAGAATCTGTTCACCGGTTTTTACAAACACCATGGTGACAAGGGGGATCTGGAAACATTCGTACACCTTCTCTGCAATACCTGTGACAGGGGACAAGGATGTGGCAGTTTTTCCAAAAATTCCCACCCAGGAATGAATCGTCGCACCGTCACCAAGTTTCTGGTAGCAGAAGGGATATTTGCCGATGTTGGTGATGTGTTTTATTACTTCTTTTGCCTTACCGTTGTCATGCACCTCAAAGAAATCGGATGTCGTGGCAAAATAATTCAGTCCATACAATAGTGCAGGCAGGGGGACATACCCCTGGGATATCCCCCATTCACAGACCGGAATACCGCCCTGTTTTGCCCGCTCAAGACAGATGGGTACAACATACGCATCGAGGATCGCACGGCTGGAAGGCCTGACCTTTTTTCCTTCCAGTTCATAGCTCAGAATGGTATAATAGGTCTCGGTTTTATACGAGTAATTTTCGCTGATGATATGGCAGGCGTCTTTACGCCTGATACAATAGTGCGAGTCTTTTATGATATTCTGCTCACGCTTTGCACTTGCCTTAACCGGTGTTTTACGCAGAGACGGCACATCGTCACACAATTCCGGCTCAGACCCTGTGGTGGGAACCAGGGGCAGTTCGGAATCAGATACCGTACTGGCATCTTTTGCGTGAGCTGTTTCAGATCCTCTGGGACTCATCGAATCACCAGCCCGTCCTGCATCAGCCAGTCTGGAGTCCGCACAAAAATCCTTTGATACCGGGCACATGCCGAGGGTGTATCGGGACAGGGTACAACAGATGGATGTATCGTATGCTCCCCGGTATCTGCATCTGAGATACAGGGTGTCGTGAAAAAACAGGAAGGGGACCGACTATGGGCCTCTTCATCATCGTCATCGTTTTCAAGGCACTCGTTCATGTTCAACACTAATCCAATACCAGTCCATTGGATTATCGTTGATAGCTATAAGCATCGATCTTTAAAGTAGTTTGCAGGAACCGTGTCCAAAAATCACTGTGGCTCATAACAGCGGTTTTGAGCCGGTATACACTGGAAATTCAAAGTATCCGGAATGCCATAGCGGATCGCCACAAAAAGTAAAGTTGATATTATTATATCACCATCAGTAATCACCATGCATATTCCTACGCCCGAGGAACTCCGGGCACGCCGTGAAGCCCTTGGCATGAAACAGACAGAACTTGCAAAACGTGCAGGTATCAGTCAGTCAATGGTGGCACGGATCGAGGCGGGAAATGTAGACCCCAGGGTGAGTACGTTATCCAAAATCATTGTTGTCCTGAATCGTGCAGAACCCAAAAAAATCCGGGCAATGCAGATTATGCACACTCCTGTCCTGTCCGTCCAGCCCCAGGATGCGATAACACGTGCGGTTGAGATCTTTGAAAAGAATAATATCTCACAATTACCCGTCATTGAAAAGGGTGTGCCGGTCGGCTGTATCTCTGAAACGGTCATCGTCAAGGCCATCGAACAGCAACGGTTGCACAAGACCCACCTTTTCATTGTCCGCGATTTTATGGAACCCGGGTTTCCAACCGTCCCTCCGGACATGGATGTCGAAACGGTCATCAACATCCTGCAGCAGAACCATGCCGTACTGGTGATCGAAGGTGGGATAGTCAAGGGTGTAATAACCAAACATGATCTCATCTCACTGATTGTCTAGGCAAAATGAAAGTCTGCAGGGATAAAAAAACCTGTTCTCTTTTTCCAGGGTCGGGGAAGTCTGCGTTTCTGAATGAATCCCTACCGAGCTTTTGAGATTATCTTACCCGTGAATCACACGTAAAACGAAACGATAATTCTCCTGAGAATAGGCATTCCTGCCATACTCTCTTACTTATGAGGGTTCCCCGCCTCAGGGCCTCTCCGAGGCATGGCGGGGCAGGCAGTTTTTAGAGCATATCAGAAATTTACCGATTTTGTTGAATGATCCGGCAGCGGGAACGTACCTCCCGAAGCAATGGTGTTTACACCTCTTTTCAAAAACAATTCCAGAACGGTGAATTTCGTAAAAATTTATAAGGATTGCACGCATCAGGCTTTTTTGAGGCACTGCTGGTCAGAGGTTTTTTAGAGTCTGTCAAAATTTACCAATTTTGTTAACTGATCCGCCGCGGGGGCGTCCCTTCGGGGGCGGCGGCGTTCATCATAAATCGGGATCTTTCTCTCACATCCTCGTATTTCGTGGTATCATATTTTCCTCTGCAGCAGTTCATGTCCGGGAGGATTCCCGATAAGCCGCATTTATAATTTCGATACCAGATCGCGGAGCACATCAGCCGGCTCCTTTGCCTTCACCACACTGGATGCGAGCAGCACGCCATCAGTTCCGAGATCGACGGCGATTCTCACGCAGTCTCCGGACTGGATACCGGCACCGGTCAGCACCTTAACCTTTGCATTCACTGCGTGGACAGCTGCCACCGATTTCCTGATAATTTCCGGATTGGCTTTTGAAACCGATACGCCGCTCCCGATCAGTTCCGGTGGTTCAATGGCCACATACTCCGGTGCAAGGGCTGCAGCAGCGGCACTGGTGGCTTCATTATTCGAACAGATGACCGCAGCCAGTTTCTGTGCCTGCAATGCCCTGACTGAGGCCTCGATATCGGCAAGTGTCAGGCGCCTCTCCGAATGATTGAGCAGCGAACCTGCAGCTCCTGCCATTTTGATCGCATCAGCAGTGATGTGTCCGGTATGAGCACCGGGCTCATAACCGTCCACATGTTGTGCGTATACCGGGATGGCAAAGTGATGACAGATGGGATGGAGATCGATATAGGAGGGGGCGATTCCAATGGTTGCCCCGCTTTCGTGAGCCACAAGCTGTGCAGCATTTGCAATCATATGGGCACGGTTACCCATTCCTTCTCTGAAAGTCTTTACATTTACCAGAATGAACGGTGAAGGCATAACAACTCCCTATCCTGCTCTCTGAACGGATTAGTTAATCCATTTCAGTTCAATTATGATGAATATTTGTACATGATGTTCAGGATGGCGGAACCGGCGGCTCTTTAAGCCCTCGGATGAAATGACCGCTCGTGATGCCTCCCAGAGAACGGAATCTGACAGCGTCTTTCAGGGCTTCAATCCGGGGATCGTCATGCCGGACGCCGTCTTTTGCCAGGGTTATTGCCTGGCGGTAAATCCGTGTCATATCTGCAGCATAGGCTCTGGTCCTGCCCCGTGCATCGATGACCACGTCACTGACGCCGATCTCCATGAGGGACGGAAGATGATCGATCAGGCATATCTCCGCAGCATTGTAAACATGGCTTCGGCATTCACCATCAATCCGTACCGGAAATATGTGCCCGGTAGCATCCATTATTCCGGAGAATGCTGAAGTCCCTGGATATTCTTTGCCGCTGCATTGCATCCATGGCTGGAGAATACAGTCTTCTGATATCATCGCCTCACTATTTCCCTGTACGATGAGGGCAAACTGCGTCGCAAGTCCCCGGGACCGGGCAGACGCAATCAGGACACGGATCTCGTCACGCGAAAGTTCCGGCGAAAGTGTAAGCAACCCGACGGGTGAAAGTACCTGGGCGGACAGGTGGTTGAAGATATTGAGCCCGGCAGCTCCGAAGAGGCAAATCTCTGGATCTGCATGTATGAGGGCATATGCCGTCCCGTAATTTTCGGCCATGTATTCATGGATGCCCATTCTCACGAGGCGGGGTACTACTGAAAGAAATGCGTTAAGACTGGTATCTTTCAGAATTTTTGGTGATTTGCAGATGAACCGTACACCTGCCCCCCGGCAAATTCCAAAAACAGCACCGATCTGCGTTTCCATTGACTGTGGATGAGGATGAGCACAACAATGAGTCGATGGACTGGACAAGACCGGTTCAAAACAGATGGCATCACATCCGCCCTCAATTGCCTCCACTACACCTTCAGGTGAATCTGCATAGACCCAAAGGCACAGGGATGATGACGGGCTGGGAGGTCCGGAAGTCTGGAGATGCACTCCGGATTTCATATCCTCCCAGCGCCGGTGGGCCTGGTTAACATCTGACAGTGAGGGTCGGTATGCAGTCGCCAGTGTCTCCTCTGCCAGTACAAGAAATTCCCTCCGGGCACGGTTCAGTGATGCGAGAGGAGCAAACATATCCCCGTTATAGGAGAGGGTAAAATTCCGTATGGAGAACGGGGAACCTCCGGTTTTTATCAGCTGCCGGCTGAGCTGGTCCCGGGTAACAGGCCTGGTTTGTGCAGGTGCCATGCAGAAATCAGATCGGCAGGTGACCGGGATCTCCTGCCCGTTTCTCATATGTATGACTCCCTCAAGCACCAGTCTGCCATCCGCGTCAACGCTTGCAGCAAGGTCGACAGGTACCGGGCGGAGAAGGACTGGCGAGGGATCTGCCATGAGCTGTCGTGCACGACGATTCAGATCGGTTGACGAAGTGATGTATAACCTCGCGCCAGGTTCCACCGGATGCGGAACTCTCAGTACAATCTCTCCTTTTTTCTGAAGGGGGACGGTATTGAGGGAAAAACCGGATTCACGGTGGGTCTCAGGATGAATGATAAGGAGGCCGTCTCCGGGAGAAGGAATCATCCCGCCAACAGATCTGACCGTGATGGTTTTTGACTGGTCGTCGTACCGTTTCACAACTCCTATGCAGATACCCCGGTTGTCCCCGGCATCTCTTCCCATAAGGGCAGTATGTCGCTGCCCGAAAAGATACCCGGATGTAAACCCGCGGTTGAATGCAAGGAGGAGGTCCTGAACTGCACCTGCTGATACACCTGCATTTCCTGAAGCAATCGCATCGAGGGCTTTACGGTAGGTTGACACAACGATCGAGACGTATTCTGCTGATTTCATACGCCCTTCAATCTTCAATGAGACGACCGGGGAATTGACGAGATCGGGCAGGTTTGTATACGTACAGAGATCTTTTGGGGAGAGCAGGAAGTGCCCGGGGGTGGGAACTTCACGGAGTCCGGTCGGCCTGCCATACTCGTCCGTTTCAGCGGTCACCAGCGAATAGGGTTTTCGGCAGGGCTGGGCACACATCCCCCGGTTTCCGCTCCTTCCGCCGATCACTGAGGAGAGGAGGCACTGGCCCGAGTAGGAATAACAGAGTGCACCGTGTGCGAAGACTTCGAGACCGATGCCGTATTTACCCGTTTCCCGTGCAATGCGGGATATTTCTTCAAGGGTAAGCTCACGGGCAAGGACAACCCGCGAAAACCCCTGTTCTGCCGCCCACCTGACACCATCAGTGGTATGGAGTGTCATCTGGGTTGAAGCGTGGAGAGGCAGTAAGGGCACAATAGTACGAGCGAGTGCGACCACCCCGGTATCCTGGATGAGCACCGCATCGGCACCCACAGAATAGAGCCAGATGAGATATTCAGCCACATGTTCCAGTTCCCGGTCATGGATAAGGGTGTTTATGGTAACGTAAACACGGACATCCCTGCGATGGGCATACGTGATTGCCTCTCCAATCTCCGCATCGGTGAAATTCGGGGCAGATCTGCGGGCGCCAAATTGCTTTCCGCCCAGGTATACGGCGTCCGCTCCCGCAGCAACAG
>DATEXZ010000059.1:0-4935 GCA_035256445.1 Methanoregula sp. | reverse complement strand
CGCTCCAGAGGGGATGCCACAGTGGCGGGGGCGGAGTCATTACGTGCAGTAGCCCCCTGAGCGTTGAGAAAAATATTGTGAGGATTTCCCATGAAATTACATTAAACAGATGTGAGGAATGGAATGTTTATTCCTCATAATTATTTGCGATGAACTCCGCCGCCCCCGACAGGGCGCCCCCGCGGCGGATCAGTATCTATAAGCATATTTGTAAACACCGCACTGCCCCGCCGTGCCTCGGAGAGGCCCTGAGGCGGGGAGCCCTCATAGAATTACACGGTTTAATGATTTTCAGGTTCGGGTGCGAACTCCTGTTCATGCCCGTTTCATCAAAGCCTTAAAAAAAAGAACTTTTCTGGTCTTTGTTTTCAAAGTCAAATAATCTGGTTCATGAACAGGACGATGTAACCGGCACAGGCAAAAGCCATCGCGAATAACACTCCATAATCCCGGTGCTGAAGGGTTGATTCCCGCACGTGTGTCTTCTTACCGGTACGGTACCCCCGCATATCGATTGTCAGTCCAAGAACATTGGAGCGGAGCAGTGCATTGGATACAAGCGGGATCGCGATAGGAGCAACACTCCGTATCTTGCCAACGAAACCCGTCCCCGGATTAAAGCCCCGGGCCAGCTGGGCTTCATGGATTCGCTGCCCCTCTATCTGAAGCGTGGGGATAAACCGGAGTGCGATGATGAACATCAGGATGTAATCGATAGGCAGCCCGATCTTCTCCATGGCATTCACAAGGTCCCGTGGCTGGGTCGACATCAGGAAGAGCTGGAACGCAAAGATGAGCACCATGAAACGGAGCGTGAGGACGATACCGATGGTAAGCCCTCCGGCGGTAACCGGAATGAAGCCACCGATGACCGGTACTCCCTGAGGGATAATGTATCCGAGAATTTCGCCATTTGGTATCGTGATAATCGTGATGAGGATGAAAATGGCACTCATGACGATGATCAGCTTGAGCTGCTGGAGCAACTCGGCCAGAAGTCTGCTGTATGCCGCAACTGCGAGCATCGCAAGAACCATGAGGGTGAGAAAAACCAGATCCGTCGCGATGATACACATAATGCTCACGACGATGATGAACGCGATCTTGGTATACGGGTGGAGCCGGTGCAGGAACGCATCCTTGTGTACGTACTGGAGGATCTCGGCCATTCTTACGCACTCCCGGTATCGGAAATGACTTTCCCGCCTTCCATCGTGATGATGCGATCAGCGCAATGTTCGGCGATGTCCCGGTTGTGGGTGATGATAATGATGGTGTGCCCTTTCTCCTGGAGTTTTTTGAGAATATTGATGACGAGGATCGCCTCGTACCCGTCAAGCCCCGTTGTCGGTTCGTCCAGCACGATAATGCTGGGCTGCATGGCAACAACGCATGCAATCCCGAGCCGCTGCCGCTCTCCCCGCGAAAGCCAGCGTGGGTACAGGTCTGCCGATTCAGTAAGCCCGGCATCAACAAGCGCCGAGTCGATCACCTCTTTGCCATGTTCAATGCCAAGGTTCTTCACCCCGTATGCTATTTCTTCCCGAACCGTATCGGCAAAGAACATGTGGTCCGGGTTCTGGAAGACAAGGCCTACATCACAGGCAAGCGCAGCAATGCTGCAATCCTTCGTGTTCTTCCCGCGCACGATGACATCGCCGCCAGTCGGAGAGAGGAGCCGGTTAAAGTGCTTGACAAGGGTTGTCTTTCCGGAACCGTTCTCGCCGACAAGTGCAACAAATTCTCCTTTCCTGATGGTGAGACTGATACCGGACAGTGCCTGGACATTACCATAATTATGCGTGAGATTCTGCACGGAAATTACCGGTTCGCTGTCAATGGCAGTTCCGCCAATCCCTTTAACCGTCGAGAAATCAGGCAGCACCATGCCCCGGACACGATCATCTTTGAGGACATCTGAGGGAATGCCCTGAGCAGTGATCTCGCCATTCTCCAGGACGACGAGGGCATCAACCATCTCATGGAACTGACCGAACTTATGCTCAATCAGGAGTATGGTTTTTCCCTGATCTTTGAGGTCCTTCAGGATCTCGGCTATCCGTTTTGTCGCGTGTTCGTCAAGCTCTGAGGTAGGTTCATCGAGGATCAGGATGTCGTTTCCCAGCGCCAGTGTTGCAGCAAGGGCAACACGCTGCTTCTGACCACCGGAGAGGTTGTGCGGAGATCGGTCCTTAAGTTTCTCAAGGTAGGTCGTCTTCATGATGCCGGCAAGCCGCTCTTCGATAACTGCAGCCGAAAGCCCGCGGTGTTCAAGTGCGGAAAGGATTTCCTCTTCAACCGTCGTGAAGATCATCTGGGCTTCGGCATCGTCAAAGACGACACCGACATTCTGCGCAAGGTCTGAAAGGCTGCTGTATTGAGTAACGTCTTTTCCGTCAATAACAACCGAACCTTCCTTCTTACCCCCATACTCGTGATGCAGGATTCCGGAAGCGGCCAGGGACAGCGAGGTCTTTCCGGCACCCGAAGGACCAGTGACCATAACGCACTGTCCTTTTTCAAGAGAGAGGGTGATCCGGTGCAGGGCCGGCTGCACCGTGTGGGGATACGTGTAACTGACGTTATTCAGTTCAATCATTCTTGTCCTCTAAGAAGCACCCTGTTGGAAGGGATGTAGAGGAGCTGAACGATGATTGCATTAAAAACTGCTGTTATGACGACGATAGGGACAAAGACTACTACGAATGCCATAAGGTCACCGTTATACCTGGCAAGGTAGGCCGCGCCGATAGCGATGATAGCGACTGCAGCGAAAGTGAAACCGCTTGCGAGGGTTGCGATGAACGTCGTCACCGTAGGGGCGAATTTCGTCCTCTTGTCCAGGACTGCATAGAGCACGAAGCAGACAAGTGCACCGACCGGTTCGCTGATCAGGTTTGCCGGTGGGAACATCGAACTGGAAATCACCATCGAGAGGGCTCCGGCAACAAGACCAATCCCAAGTGCTTCAAGGATCTTTGGCCGGATCAGGATGATCGCAAGGCAGTAAAATGCGATAATCATATTCGGTGTAAGCGGTGTATGGAGCATCGCAAGGAAGTAGCGAAGGATGGCACCGATGGCAAGCAGAATTCCGACAACTGCAATATCTTTTGACTTCATGGTAAAAAACCTCAATTCTGGTAAATCGCAGGTAAGTTGGTTCGACCTTAGAATTGGTGATTAACTTATACCTTAATGTATATTTTTGTTCATTAACGTATTAAAATGTAACTTTTTGGAAATAACCTGGCCCTCTATTCCGAATGTGACGATTCCTATTATGAGTGCGACTTACACAACCGCGACTGATTGCCCTGTACGCCTCTCTTTACGATCCCCTGCCAGTAACATTCATTACCCTGATGAACACTTTCACGTACGAGGATTGGTCTGAGATGCTGTTTTCACCGGGAAGCGATGAGATCTATAAAGAATCACTCGCCATGCATGCGAAACATCATGGGAAGCTGGAGATTCGCTCCAAAGTTCCCATCAGGAACAAGCATGATCTCTCTCTTGCTTACACCCCGGGGGTGGCAGAAGTATGCCGGGAAATTGCAAAAGACAAAAACCTGGCATATCGTTATACGATGAAAGCGAACACGATTGCGATCGTGACCGATGGTTCTGCAGTTCTGGGCCTTGGCAACATCGGGGGCTATGCAGCAATTCCGGTTATGGAAGGAAAGGCGATCCTGTTCAAGGAGTTTGCGGGTATCGATGCCTTCCCGATCTGTTTTGAAAATTATGAGACAAATTTTACGGATCAGGTGAAAAATATTGCACCGGTTTTCGGGGGCATTAATCTTGAGGATATCGCAGCACCCAAATGTTTCGAAGTGGAAGACGCCCTGCAGGACATCGGTATTCCGGTCATGCACGATGATCAGCACGGAACAGCAGTTGTTGTTCTCGCTGCACTCCTTAATGCCTGCAAAGTAACCGGAAAAAAGTTTGAGGACCTGAATATTGTCATATGCGGGGCCGGGGCAGCCGGGTATGCAATAACCCGTTTGCTTAAATGTATAGGGTATGATCCCAATGTCTGTACAACCGTACGCGAGATTATCGTCTGTGATACCCATGGGACAATCTTCCGGGGCCGGGAGGGACTGTATAAAAACAAATACAAGTTCATCATCGCAGAGGAGACAAATCATAAAGCACTTGCCGGGACCCTCGCTGATGCAATGACGGGTGCTGATGTTTTTGTGGGAGTCTCGGCACCGGGCATTGTCACCGAAGAAATGGTCCGCTCGATGAACAAGGATGCGATTGTATTAGCCATGGCAAACCCGGTGCCGGAGATATGGCCTGATGCGGCAAAGAATGGCGGTGCAGCGGTGGTCGGGACAGGACGAAGCGATTTCCCGAACCAGATCAATAATGTACTTGCCTTTCCTGGTATTTTCCGTGGTGCACTGGATGCACGGGCGACACGGATTACTGACGAAATGAAGATTGCCGCAGCACATGCGATTGCAGATTATGTGTCAAAACCCCAGCGGGACCGGATCATGCCAAACATTCTCGATAAGGGAGTAACAACAACGGTAGCAGCAGCGGTTGCGAAGGCTGCAGAAGAATGCAGGTGCAGCAGGAACATATAAGGGTATAGTCACATTCCAGTGACTAAAAATCTCATTTTTATGCATGGATACTTACTCACTCAGACGCTCCCGGGGATTCGCCATTGACTCGTCCCCGCTGCTGTGGCGTCCCCGATTTGCGATAAATCCTTCAGACATACCAGGGAAGGGAGAGAAGAAATCTCCTGACAGGAACTACAGAGTCATCCCAGGCGAAGGGGTGGGTAAAGGGAGGAAACAGGCACTGTCCCCTCCTTGCTAACTGATCAGTTTTTCGGCTTTGTTGAAACCCTGAGTTTTCAACAAATTGTAAAGCATCAATTTTACGGAGGGGACAGTGCCA
>DATEXZ010000058.1:0-3900 GCA_035256445.1 Methanoregula sp. | reverse complement strand
CTTTCCCGCTTCTAAGAAACGCTGGATATGCCGTGCCGTATACTTCATACTGATAGAGTGGGCGGTGGGGGGATTTATGAGATTCGTTCGTGGCAGAAGGATCGTAAAGTGGATGACCGGGTAGTTTCTGGTGACGTGAATGCGTTATGCAGGTATGACGTGAGGGCATGGTCCGTCAAGGGATTACCTGGAGAAGACTGGCTGACAGGCATCTTCCGGAAAATTCCGGTTTTTCCGGATCCGAGAACCTGGTCACGAAGAGTTTCCCTGTAAAAGGTCTGGTCTCAGGGAGTGCCGGCACCAGGCTGTCCGGGGGTTGCATGTTCCCTTTGGTCCGTTTCCCGGTTATCATGAAATGCCCCGATTGCTTCGATGAATGCCGGCCCATACTTTTCCAGTTTGTGGTCTCCCACTCCCACGATATTCCTGAAACTGCCGTTATCCCGGGGCTGTACACGGGCCATCTCCCGCAGGCTCCTGTCATGAAAGATGACATACGGGGGGACATTTTCCCGGTCTGCAATGGATTTCCGGAGATCTTTCAGCAGCAGAAATAATTTCTCATCACAGGGTATCGTCTCATCGCTTTTCCCGGCGGCTGACTTCTGTCCTTTGTGTTCGGGGACCGAGAGCATTACACGGGTCTGCCCGTTCAGCACGGTCACACTCTTCCGGGAAAGACAGATGACCGGATAGATATCCCCCTCACGTGAAAGGTAATCCTGCCGGATGAGTTCATGTATCCAGGTCCTGAACTGCTGTTTGCTGTGGGGTTTGCCTGAATTGTAGGAAGGGAGCGTATCGAGCTGGTAACTCCTGATCTTCGCACTTTTCGAGCCGGTCAGGACATCGGTGATGAGTTCTACCCCGAAATGCGAGGGTAACTGCCGGATACATTCGATGATCGTCCGTGCGGTCTCCGTTGCATCGGCCAGCTCCCGGGGGTTGTCGCAGTTATCACACGACCCGCAGTTCGTTTCAGGATACTCCTCTCCAAAATACCTGAGCAGGTATCTTCTGCGGCAGGTCGTGGACTCGCAGTAATCGGTCATATCCTGCAGCTTACGGACCGCCTGCAGGGTATGTCGTTCGCCGGACCTGTCGCTTTCCAGGAGAGCCCTCACCCTGGCGACATCCGCACGACTGTAGAAAAGGATGCATTCCCCGGGCAGGCCGTCACGCCCGGCACGACCGGTCTCCTGGTAATAGGACTCAATACTCTTCGGTATGTCGTAATGAATGACATACCGTATATCCGGTTTGTCGATACCCATCCCGAAGGCGACCGTTGCGCAGATAATATTCACATTGTCGTGGATAAAATCGTCCTGGACCTTCTCTCTCACCGGCTTTGAGAGCCCGGCATGGTAGGCAAGGGCGTGATACCCCCGTTTGCGGAGATCTTCTGCCAGCTCTTCTGTCTCTTTTTTGCTCAGGCAATACACAATCCCGGAATCATTCCGGTGCTGCCCGGCAATACCCGCCAGGGTCACCAGGGAATTTTTCTTTGGTATAACCCGGTACTGGAGGTTCCGGCGGTTGAAGCTGCCGATAAATTCCCGCAGACCGGAAAGGCCCAGCTGCTGGCGGATATCATGCCGTACCTGGGGAATGGCAGTGGCTGTTAATGCGATCAGGGGAGTGTCCGGGAACTGTTTTTTCAGCACTGCCAGCTGGCGGTACTCAGGGCGGAAGTCATGGCCCCATTCCGATATACAGTGTGCTTCGTCGATGGCAACAAGGCGGACCCGGGAACCCCGGAGTGAATCCAGGAAATGTGGCTGCAGGCACCGTTCCGGGGAGATGAAAAGGAGCCGCAGGGTATTGTTTTTCAGCCCGGTTTCGATCGCTCCCCGTTCACGGTACTGCATCGCGGAGGTGTAGGCTGCGGCAGGGATGCCCCGTGCATTGAGGTCATCCACCTGGTCTTTCATCAGGGAGATCAGGGGAGATATCACCAGCGTCAGGTCGCCAAACCAGAGGGCGGGCAACTGGTAACAGAGGGATTTACCCCCGCCTGTAGCCATGACCGCAAGGACATCGTTTCCCTCGATGACTGATGCGATTATTTCCTTCTGGTGCGGTAAAAAAGAGCTGTAGCCCCAGTATTTTTTTAACAGGTCATCGATTGAATCCATGAAACGCTTCCCGGGATATACTGTACCTGTGACGGGAGACTATTTATCGGGTTTCTCAAAGGGATCCCTTTTCTTATGCCGGTGTCGTGGTGCCGGGAAAGAGGGTGAGATATTTATAGAAGATACCTGAAGAATAGAGAAAACAGAAAATGGGAGAGCAGGAATGGTAATGAGGAAAGGTTTTCTCACGGTGGTGAATCAGCGGTGAGGGTTACGCATGAGGCCCGGTCCGGATACGCCGCCGGACCTCCGGGTAAGATACTGGACATGACCTATGCCTACGACGGGAATACCCTCTACTGGCCGAACGCATCGCCGTTCAAACTGACGCCGGAGTTCCACGGGATGAAAGATCGGGGCTACTGGTATGCCGCCAACTTTTTTACCGCTTCGGAACACGGCGGGACCCATGTCGACGCGCCGCTTCACTTCGCACAGAACGGACGCACTATTGACCAGATTCCCCTGGCAGAGTGGATTGGGCCGGCGGTAAAGATCGACGCCCGGGAACAATGCGCCCGCGACCGGGATTACCTCCTGTCCGTGGAGGACATTACAACATGGGAGGGAAAATACGGCCGGATTCCGGCGGGGGCGTGGGTGATTATGTACACAGGGATCGGTACACAGTTTTATCCCGACCCGAAGAGTGTCCTGGGAACGGATAAGAAAGGTGAGCCCGCGTTTCCTGAATTGAGTTTTCCGGCATTTTCCCGGGAATCGGCAGAGTTCCTGACACAGGAACGGGACATCAGAGGCATTGGCATCGATACACCCAGCACCGATTATGGCAGGTCGCAGGACTTCTGGGTTCACCGCGTGATATGCGGTGCCGGTAAACTTGGACTGGAGAATATCGCCAGCCTGGACAAGCTCCCCGTTACGGGGGCAACGCTCTATGTTATTCCCATGCTGATTAAAGGTGGAACGGGAGCGCCGGCCCGGGTCTTTGCAATCCTTCCCTGACTTTTTATCCCGGGCGGTATTCTTATGGAATCCGGGTCAGTTCCCCGGCAAAGAGGCTACCCGCCTCAGGGCCTCTCCGAGGCACGGCGGGGCAGGAAGATTTTTTCGAATTGTTGTTCCTGATCCGCAGTGGGGGCGCCCCGTCGGGGGCGGCGGGGTCCATCATTAAATCGTACCCGGAGAATTCGGGGATATGAGCTCTTTTTTTCACAACCGAGGGATATTTCGGGCGTTACACCGCAATCTTAATCTTTGTTGCCTGTAATGGTGGAAATTATTAAAAAGCTGATACAGGACTGAGAAAAATGCCACCACATTGTGATACAAGGGATGGGCCCGTAGTGAAAGCGGCGAAGAAAGCGCTGGAGACAGGAAATCTTAATTATGTCCTGATCTGGGTTCCCGAAGAATCCGAAAAAGAGTTGAGAGAGGTATTTGAAAGGACGCTGCGTGCGAGAAAGGCCGGGAGGGATGCACAGGACGTTGCCGATGACTGGTTCTTCGTGACCGCGATCCGGCTCCACCGGGCTGGAGAAGGCGTACCGTATACAGGTATGAAACCTGCAGGCCTGAGTGAGGGCCCGGTCGTCCCGAAAGCGGAAAAAGCGATCGAAACAGGAAACCCGGAAGAGACCATTGACTTTATGGTAAAAACCGTTAAGGATGATCTCAACCGGCGCTTCTTCCATGTCATAGAAAAGAAAAATTATGATGTGAACAATGTTGCAGCCGGCAGGGAATATATCGCAGCGTTCATCGGGTGGGTCGTCTGGTCCCATCACCTGTACATGTATGT
>DATEXZ010000057.1:0-2436 GCA_035256445.1 Methanoregula sp. | reverse complement strand
AAGCATTGACACCCTGAACTATCCCTCATTCCTTCTCATCACGCCCATGGCACTCTTTTCCGGGACATTCTTCCCGGTAACCCTGATGCCGGTGCTCTTTCAGTATGTTGCCCTGGCCTTACTCCCGCTGACTCACCTTGTTGCCATCATGCGCATGCTCACGTTACCTGCGTTGTCGGGAATGCTTGTGCTCCATCTTATCTGGATTCTCATCGTTACCGCAATTTTCTGTATTATTGCGATAAACCTGATGCGGAAACGGCTGATTGTATAGACACGAGTACCTTTCCGGCTATGAAAAATTTTTAAGATTATCCGAACCCTGTCCTTAATTCCTTCTCACTATCCTGAGCACATACAGGTTTTCATCCTCGACTTTTTCCTTCGCAACAATTTCTGATGTGAAACCCTGCCGGTAAAAGATATCACGCACTTCGGGGAGCCCGGTAAGTGAAGAGATAAGCAACAGAATTCTTCCGTCCGGTGCGAGTACCCTGCCCGCTTCTTCTGCGAACCGTTCGATCACCTCGCGTCCGGTTGTTCCGCCGTCAAGGGCATACTCGAGCCAGTCATCGATCCTGTCCTCGGGGAGGGTGGGGAGGTAGGGTGGATTGAACAGGATGAGATCGAAAGTGCTCCGTATCCCTGAGAAGAGATCGTTTCGAACGACATCGATTCCTTTCTCCCGGGCGCAGAGACCCGCATGCGGGTTTATGTCTGTCGCAATTACGCCCGTAACTCCTGCCAGCTCAGCGGCGATAATCCCTGAACCGGTACCCACTTCGAGAACACGGTCACCGGGCTTAACCTCTGCCCGTGCTGCATCGAGTAAAAGAAACGTATCAGCGTCAGGCTGGTAGACCTGGGACGAATTGTAAGGCATAAAACTGACACTCGCTGGATGAAGAGTATTCATCATTCAAATCTTATGAAATTCCCGTTTGATGATCCCCTTGATATAAACTCACCGGCAGTTTAAAGCGAAGGGAATCCCCTATTATCTGAAAAGTACCCATAATTATCGGGAGCCTTCAGCGAGCTGAAGAATATATGCGTACACAGATGGACCAGGCACAGGAAGGGACGATTACACCGCAGATGCTGGACATCGCCCGGGCAGAAAGCATAGAGCCTCATGAACTCCGTGAAAGGGTAGCTGTCGGCAGCGCCGTGATCATGCGGCGGGGGAAGCAGTGTTGCGGGATAGGAAAAGGCCTTTCCACAAAAGTCAATGTCAATCTCGGGACGTCCTCTACCCGGGTATGTGTCGACGAAGAAATTCAAAAGGCCATCATTGCCGGGACATTCGGTGCCGACACCATAAGCGATCTCTCGATGGGCGGAGATATTAACGCAATAAGAAAGGAGATTTTTTCCCACACCACCCTTCCGATTACCACAGTTCCGGTATACCAGGCAGTGGCAGAACATGGTCTTAAGAAGATGACTCCGGACGATATCATGGCTACACTCAGGATGCAGGCAGAACAGGGTATCAGCTCGATAGTCATTCACAGCGTGAACCATGAGATGCTCGGTGAGCTTTCAAAGAAAAAACGGCTTCTTGGGATAGTGTCCAAAGGTGGTTCGATAACCAGTGCTTATATGCTCATAAACAAGTGTGAGAATCCGTTTATTGAGCACTTCGATGATATACTTGCCATCTGCCGGCAGCGTGATATCGTACTCTCTCTGGGCAATACTGCCCGGAGCGGGTGTATCCACGATCGCCGGGATCGTATGCAGCTGACCGAGATCCGCCAGAATGTCCAGCTCGCATACCGTGCTCGTTCAGCAGGTGTACAGGTTATCATCGAGGGAGCCGGGGGTCATATCCGCAGCGATCGTATCGCACCCACGGTGAAATATTACAAGAAACAATCACCCTTCCCACTCTTTGTTGCCGGCCCGCTCCCGACAGATATTGCGGTCGGTTACGATCATATTGCGGGAGCGGCGGGGGCCAGTGCTGCAAGTGCCGCGGGGGCAGATTACCTGTGCTACATCACGCCCGCTGAACATCTGGGACTTCCCTCTCCGGATGCGGTAAAAGAAGGGTTGATTGCATTCAGGATCGCTGCCCACATCGGGGACACGGTGAAGTATGGGAGGGAAGCTGATGACACGAAGATAGCATTGCTGCGGGCAGCCCTTGACCGCGAGGGGCAGATCCGCTGCTCTATGGACCCACAACGGGCGCGGGAGCTGTCTGATGGCGATCCGGAATGCACCATGTGCGGGGAGTTCTGTGCAATAAAAATAATGCGGGAGTTCTGAACGGAATTAACTCCTCTGTTGGCAGAACGGGGAAAAAACATATTTTTGATGGTGAACAGTTATTAACCACCGGAATTGCACGGTAAGAACGAGTGGAATAAATGTTCCCGAATTCAGTATGAAAAAATCCAGTTTACGGCTCTTCAGGGAATCCCAATC
>DATEXZ010000056.1:0-2694 GCA_035256445.1 Methanoregula sp. | reverse complement strand
TGTAACCTCCTGGAGAGGAACAACTATTCTTCTTATCCTCGTAGCAGGAATCTCCTTGTTCGATCAGATAAAGAATGTATTTTCCTCCCGGAGCAGTGTCACCAGGATGAAAGCTGCACGGGATGTCAGGGGATTAATCCGACTTTTACATCACGGCGATCCGGATGTTCAGTATGAAGCAGCCGGGGCGCTTGGGGATATCGGAGATCCCCGTGCAGTAGAGCCCCTGATTGCAGCATTGAAAAACGATGAATTCAGCGGGGTCCGGTGGATAGCTGCAGAAGCCCTCTCCAAACTGGGGGCTCCCGCCGTTGATCCTCTTATCGGTGCACTGCAGCACCATAATGATGATGTGCGGTGGAAGGCTGCGATCGCCCTTGGCGAAATCGGTGATCCAAGGGCAGTAGAACCTCTCATAGCCCTGCTTTGTGACGAGGACCGGTATGTCAAAGGACGTGCTGCTCATGCTCTTGGGCTGATCGGGGAAGCTGCAGTCGAACCCCTCATCCGTGCACTCCGGGAAGGTGATGGCAATCTTCGGTGGGGTTCTGCCATCGCCCTGGGAAAAATCCGTGACACGCGGGCTATCGAACCGCTTATCAGGGCACTTGCGGACAAGTACGAAAATGTCCGGACAGAAGCTGCAACGGCCCTTGCGGGAATCGGAAAACCTGCATTAACACCCCTTTTGCAGTTTTTAAAATTTTCAGACGGAGCTGCCCGACTTGAAGTTGTATCCGCTCTTGGTGAGCTGAAGGACACGGAGGCTATCCATCCGCTCATCCAGATGCTTGAAAACGAAAATGAAGAAGAGCGAAAAGCGATAGCCGACGCACTTGATGCAATTCTGATACCTTCTGTTGAACCTCTCGTACGCAGGCTTCGGAACGGGAACGCTCAAAAAGAATGAAAAGCCAGGATCAGAACGCAATGATGAAGGAGAAGGATACTATGGAAGATCAGGTTTCTGTTGAAGAGAAAATTCGTCATCTCATTACCCATCTGAATGATCCTTCCATTGACATACGCCACCAGGCAGTAAAGGCTCTTGGAGAAATCGGCGAACCTGCAACTTCCCCGCTGATCGAGGTACTTGCAGGCGCGAAAAATAATGATCATCGCTGGTATGCAGCGGTTGCGTTATCCGGAATCGGTGCCCCTGCAGTAGCTCCTCTCATTTCCGCAATCCGGTCTCACCCGGAGAAAGAATTCAGACGTTTCGCAGCAGCTGCTCTTGGAAATATTGGTATTCCGGCAATCGAACCAATACTCGATGCGATGTCAGATGATGACCGGGAGATGCGTGGATTTCTCTCTCTTGCCCTCTGCCGGATTGGAAAACCTGCAGTCGAGCCTCTTACCCGGCGACTCAATGATGCAGATGAAATTATCAGGTCCTGTGCAACTCTCACCCTCTGGCAGATGGGCGAAACAGGGCTTCCTTCCATGGTAAATAAACTAAAAGAAAAGGAATAACCGGGCCGGCTTTTCATATACTTTTTTAGATCACATAACACGAACAGATAAATCCGCTCCATACAAAACCGTACCGGTATGCTTGTGCTTTCGCCTGCGATGGAAGCGTATGAAAAATCGCTTATGGACGCGCTTTTTCACGCAATAGCGATAGCCAAAAAAGCCCGTTCCTGCGGTCTTGATCCATCAACCGATATTGAAATTCCCATCGCCAGTGACCTTGCGGACAGGGTCGAGGCACTGCTCAGAATCAATGGTGTAGCTGTAAGGATACGCGAGCTTGAATCCCGGATGTCACGGGAAGAGGTTGCTCTGCGCATTGGTGATGATTTTGTTGCCCGGAAGTTCGGCGAAACGACGGACATACAGATTCTTGACCATGCCATTCGTACCGCGATGGCCCTGCTGACAGAAGGTGTGGTTGCGGCACCAACTGAAGGCATCGCCAAAGTCGGACTCGGGAAAAACGATGACGGAACCCAGTACCTGAAGATCTTCTATGCCGGTCCGATCCGAAGTGCCGGCGGGACTGCGCAGGCACTCTCGGTTCTTGTTGGCGATTATGTACGCCGCCAGCTGGGCATCAACCGCTACATTCCCCGTCAGGAAGAGGTCGAGCGGTATATCGAGGAGATCCGGCAGTACAACTCCATAATGAACCTCCAGTATCTGCCGAGCGAACAGGAAATCCGGTTGATTGTCGAGAACTGCCCGGTCTGTATAGACGGGGAGGCGACCGAACAGGAGGAGATCTCAGGGCACCGTAACCTTGAGCGGGTTGAGACAAACACGGTGCGGGGTGGTATGGCCCTGGTCCTCGCAGAAGGAATTGCCGGGAAGGCACCCAAACTGAAAAGCAAAGTCGAAAAGATGAACATGGATGGCTGGGACTGGCTCGGCAAGCTCATAAAGAATAAAACAGATGAAGGGACGGTCAGCATCAAACCCCTGGACAAGTACCTCCGCGACCTGATCGGGGGTAGACCGGTATTTTCCTACCCGATGCGCAAAGGGGGATTCCGGCTCCGTTACGGGAGGTCGCGCAATACCGGGTTTGCTGCTGCCGGCCTTCACCCTGCGACATTGTATATCCTCGGGGAATTTCTTGCCGTCGGCACCCAGATGAAGACCGAGCGGCCGGGCAAAGCGTGCGGGGTGGTACCGGTTGACACTATCGAAGGTCCTACCGTCCGGATGCAGAATGGCGATGTGCTTCGC
>DATEXZ010000055.1:0-3270 GCA_035256445.1 Methanoregula sp. | reverse complement strand
AGGCAGAACATAAGGAACGGGATCCTATCCTCGTCAGGGTTCGCCAGATCCGCCCGAACGGCAATATTGATCTGGAAGAAGTCCTCGTCCAGGTGTATCAGGTGCAGACCGTCGACCGCAAGTCAACGACCGTGAATATCGTGGACCTGACCGGCAAAGTCGGGAAGACCGTCGCGATTGAAGGGGAGATCGCCCAGATCAAACAGACAAGCGGTCCGACAATATTTACTATTGTGGATGAGACCGGGACTCAGAATGCAGCAGCATTTGTCGAAGCCGGAGTCCGGGCATACCCGGAAGCCGAACTGGACGACATAGTCAAAATCATCGGCGAAGTGATGATGCGCAACAACCAGCTGCAAATCGAAGTCGATTCATTGTCCATCCTCAGGGATGAAGATGCAGCTGCGGTTAAAATCCGGATAGAAAAAGCGCTGGAAGCGCGATCTGAACCCGATGACATACCCCTGCTCGTGCAAAGCGAGGTCATGGAAAAACTCCGCCCTGAAATGAAAAAGGTCGCAAAAATAATCAGAAAGGCGATCTTCACGTCCCAGCCTATCATCCTTCGTCATCACGCTGATGCTGATGGGATCTGTTCGGCAGTGGCAATAGAGCAGGCCGTCGTCTCCCTTATCAGGGAGAGCGGGGGTGACTTTGATGCGGATCACTTCCTCTTCAAACGAGCCCCGTCGAAAGCCCCGTTTTATGAGATTGAAGATATCACCCGTGACCTTGATTTTTCGCTGAAGGACCATGTCAGGTACGGTCAGAAAATGCCGCTGGTTCTCCTGACCGATAACGGATCTACCGAGGAGGATGAACCTGCGTACAAGATCGCAAGCGTGTATGATATACCCTTTGTCGTGATCGACCATCACCACCCTGACGGCACGATAGACAAGTACCTCAAAGCACATGTCAATCCCTACCATGTCGGTGGAGACTTCGGCATTACGGCGGGCATGCTGGGAACCGAAATCGCCCGGTTGATTAATCCGAAAATCGAATCCCTCATCCGTCACCTGCCCGCAGTAGCGGGAGTCGGTGACCGGAGTGAAGCTCCGGAACGTACCCTCTTCCTCGCCCTTGTCCGGGATCAGTATCCCGAACAGGCCTGCAAGGATATTGCCCTGGCCCTTGATTATGAACAGTTCTGGTTACGGTTCAATGACGGCAGGGAGATCATCAAGGATATCCTGAACCTGACCGGGAATCCTGAACGCTACCGGAAACTTGTGGCACTCCTGGTAGAAGGGGCAAATACGATGATCGAGGACCAGATGAGTGCCTGTATGCCTCATGTTGTCCCCAGAGTACTCGGGAACGAGGCGCATCTCTTCCTCATTGATGTGGAAATCCATGCGCACAAGTTCACGTTTCCCCCTCCCGGCAAGACTTCCGGTGAAGTCCATGACCGGCTCTGCCGGCAGCATGCAGGAAAACCGGTTGTAACCATCGGGTTTGGTCCGGACTTTGCTGTACTCCGGTCACGTGGGGTTCTCATGAACATCCCCCGTATGGTCCGGGAACTCAGGAACGAGATCCCCGGTGGGGGCATCAGCGGTGGAGGTCACCTGGTAGTAGGCAGCATCAAATTTGTTGAAGGCATGCGTAATGTCGTGCTCGAAGCACTTATCAGCAAAATAAGTGAGGCACAGATACAAAAATGAATAACTGCCTTATTTTTGAAAAAATCCTATGAAAATTACTGCAAAATGCTTATAATGCGCGTTAATCAGGTGCAGGACATTCAATGTAATCTGCGTGCCAGATACACTCATTCCTGCCAGAATACAAGTGCAGTGAAGTAAAAATGACCTATCTATAACCTGAAGAATCAGATATATATATATACCAAATGATCTAAATGAGATTTAAATGCTGAGGCATAACATGTCTACAACAAAGAAATTACGTGAAACGTATAACGAGACCCAGCACAAAATTGTTCAATACCTCAACTCGGGTATAACCAAGGGCAAGCACTACTTTAAATCAAAATATATTGCCAAGGAACTGGGGTTATCACCAAAAGAGGTTGGAACGAATATGGCGATCCTTGCAGATATCTGCAAGGAACTTGACATAATCCGCTGGAGCTATTCGAACAGTACGACGTGGATGGTCACGCCGAGGGCCATCTAAGCCCGGTATCTATTTTTTATCATGGCAAAAATTCTGGAATTTGAATCCGAGATAGAATTTGTCGCCGACATCAATGACTACAAGGACTGCCTGATGTCCCAGGATCCGACGCAGGATAACCCGAATTCCCTGTGGTTCAACATCGATATCCCGAAAGGCCACGTCCTGAAAGCCGGGGACCGTGTGCGGGTAACCGTGGAAAAGATCTGAAACCCGCCATACATTCCATTTTAAGCGGTTTCCGTCCGGGTCTGGCGTTTTTTTGACTCTGGAGAAAATCCCAATCTTACGTGAGTACTGTGTAATAAGGCTGCCACGGATTTCAACGAATGGCATATTTTGGGATGCCGTAGTGGCGGGGGCAAAGTCCCGAAAACGTCAATAAAATGATGATTTCACGAGAGCAGTTTTTATAAATCTGTATAATAATCCTTTTAATGTTTGATTCTACTTCTTCATTTGCGATGAACGCCGCCGCCCCCGAAGGGACGCCCCCGCGGCGGATCAAATAACCAAAAAATTCCCATCAAATTTCCCAACTCTACTGTACCAGAGAAAACCATGAGGCTGGAGCAAGCTCTCATAAAAAAGATTTCCGGCTTTGTTGAAATCCTCACAATATTTTTCTCAACGCTCTTTTTGGGCTCCGGCACGTAATGCCTCCGCCCCCGCCGCTGTGGCATCCGATCTGGAGCGATAATTCCAGAGAAGGTAATACAACACCATCGCAAAGCGCAGGGGCGGTTCGGGGGGACAGGCACTGTCCCCTCCGAAAATAGGTGATTCGCAATTTGTTGAAATCATAGGTTTTCAACAGAGCCTGATTTCCAGAAAAATTTGATGACTCTGTGAAACGGGAGTTGGTCCATGTTCAGCAATCCGTACTTGAGCTCAGGTGCGATCACCTGTTCTTCACCATGGATAGAAAATGACGGGATTTTTTAGTACCGGATACCTGCAGATGTTCAAGGGAGGTTTACCTTGGATTGTTCTCATGCTCTGATTTTTGTAAGGTGACGATTGATGAAAGAGAAAACTCACTTGAGCCAGGCATACCAAGGTTTAAATCCCGGAGAATTTACATTTGAATAATGTTCGCACATGTCAGGTCACCTGCCTGCG
>DATEXZ010000054.1:0-6626 GCA_035256445.1 Methanoregula sp. | reverse complement strand
CAAAGAACCATAGGATGAACCCTACCAGGAGTCCGTAGACGACATACCGGTCCCAGCCTTCCTGGTTTCCGGTACCCGGCTGCTTGTAACGTTCTTCGAGCAATGCCGGGTCCTTGCGGTATAAGTAGAGAATTGTCGTATAACAGAGGCCCAGGAACCAGATGCTGAAAATCCAGCCCTCAGGCCAGGTGAAATCCCCGGAAATGACGAAAAGGAGTGCGGGAAATAAAAGAATGTAAAGGAATGCCAAGATAATCTTTTTTTTCATGCATACCACCCGGGAGGCAAAGCCGTACTATTTCCCCGGTCGTTGCCGGGCTCTATCTGCGTCTCTTGTGACCCGCCGGTTTCTTACCTTCTTTCTTCTGTTCCGGCTTCTTCTCTTTATGGACATCCTCGCTCTCGAGCTCCGCGATCACGTCCACCGGGTCATCCATGAATTTTGTCAGGCGGAGGATCTCAAGGAGACGCTCCATGCCGATGAAATGCTCCGCCATCACCTTTGCCAGGGGCGTCATGACCAGCCTGCTCCCCTGTTTTTCAACCAGCCGGTGGGCGACCAGCTCGGGGAGGACCGGTTCGGTACTACCGACCATCATGCTGTTAATCCGCTCAAGATCTGCGATCTCGCCATTACACGCGACCGCATTTGCCACGTACTCCTCCGAGCTCTTCTCGAAATCATGTTCCGGCGCTACCTCTTCCATTTCGCCCTTTAACAGCCGGATGGCGACCTCCTCTTCGGTGAACGGGTTCTCCCGGGAATAGGTGCCTCCCGGCTCGGCTAAGAGCACCACACGGCCGAGGTCGTGGAAGTCCGGTCTTCCTGCCCTGCCCGCCATCTGGTTGAACTCCTGCACCGAGAGCCAGTCCCTGCCCATGGCCAGCGCATCAAAGATTACCTGGGATGCGGGGAAGTCCACGCCGGCACCCAGCGCGGCAGTCGTAACCACCGCCATCAGTTTCCCGCCCAGGAATTTTGTCTCGACCTCCCGCCGTTCCTGCGAGGAAAGCCCGGCATGGTAGGCCGCAGCCCTCATCCCCAGTGCATCGGCAATCGTATGGCACCGTGCCCGTGCATTGGTAAAGATGATGGTCTGTCCCCGGAATCCTTTCGAGGAGGTCCGCTTGTACTCCTCGGTTGTCATCTGCTTGATGGTCGGGATCTTCTGTTTGCGCTCCAGAAAGAGGAGATACCGTTCCAGTCCCACCGGGCGTTCAGCGTACTGCACAAGGCTGCAGTTCAGTTTTTTTGCCAGCGTCTTGGGGGAGCCTATGGTAGCCGACAGGTACAGGAACTGTGCCTGCGGTGCAAGATATTTCAGCCGTGCGATCATGCCATCGAGACGGTGCCCCCGGTCTGCATCCTCGAGCATCTGGACTTCATCGATCACCACGGTCGCAATATTTGCCATCTTCTGCCCGCGGCGGATCATGGTATCCACCCCTTCATAGGTGCCGACGATAATGGGAGACTGCGGGTTCCGGTCCCCCACTTTCCTGGTCTCGGGAAGGTTAAGCCGGCTCACCCCGGTGAGGAGCCCGGTCCTGGCAATTTTCCCGTACCGGTCCGTAAACCGTTCATATTTCTGGTTTGCGAGGGCTACGAGGGGTACGAGGAAGAGCATCCGTCCCCTCCCCTCAAGGTAGTTCTTAATCCCCGCCATCTCACCAATGAATGTCTTGCCACTCGCTGTTGCGGCTACCACCAGCAGGTCCTTGCCGTGCAGCAGTCCCGCTTCCACGGCGAGCTGCTGGGCGGGCATGAGCTGGGATACCCCGCTTGCCTCAATAAACTGCCGCGGGAGGGGGAGTTCATCGATCGCAGCGGTAGTCATCACCGGGTGCGGTTCAAGCCGGTCGTAGAGCGCTGCCTTCATCGTGAGTTTATCGGGCTGCAGCGTCGCGAGTACGCGGTCGAGATTGCGGAAGGTGACAAGAAGGTTTTCAAGATGGGCGAACCCCTCCATTCCCAGCCTTCCGATGTGGGACACTTCACGGCGCAGTTCGCGCTTCCCGCACTCAAGACAGATCTTCTCACCTTTGCCGAACGCGACGCAGTTTTCCTCGGTTAACAGGGTGAACCGCTCGTCCAGCAGGCACATGCGGCAGGCATCAACAAGACTGGATTTAATCTGGAAATCTGCAAGAAATATTTCAAACTGCGTATCCGGTTTGACAAGGCGTACATCCGCCTCGCGGAGCTGGGCGACCAGTTCCTTTGAAGGCGTATGACGGTATTCCTTTTTCCCGCCCCATTTGAACCGGTATTTTGTCGGGCGGGGTCCACGCGGGGTATCCGTCAGGTCGACATACCCGGCACCCAGCACATGCCTGCCGTCATAAAAGAGGAGCTTGTAACTGCTGCCTTTCTGGGGCTGGACAATGATCTTCATGGTGAGATCAGGTCGTGAATCACATACGGGAGTTCAACACTTTCCAGTCTCTTTAAAAAGTCAGTGAACTCTTCGTCAACGATAACAATTGCACAGTCGATCCCGTGGAATGCGGCTTCAATGACACCCTCCCGGGCACCGAAGAACATGTCAGGTTTTTTCCCTGCTGCTTTCAGCGCGATGAAGGCCTCGAGTCCTACCGCAGCAGTAATTTCTGTCCGGGCAATGACATCGAGCAGTTTGTCCTGCCGTATCTTTCTGGAGCCTCCATGCAGGATCCGCGGGACCTTGCAGACATGGAGCATCCCTTCCTTGTGATCGATGATCCCGTTGAGGCGCGCAACACCTACATCCTCGTCCTTTTTTGCATCTGCTATAACCGTCCCGTTGGCTGCCAGCGGCTTTTTCCCTGCATAGAGAAACCCGGCTTTCATGTATACGCCGACATCGTCTCCTTCCAGGAGGTTTTCTGCTGCAATCGCTGTCCAGACGGAGACCTGCTGTATAATGTCGCGCCGGATATGCCGTGCATAGGATTCCAGCGATTCGGCATTTTCCAGGACCCACTCGATACCCGTCCTGGTCACCTCGTAATTGCCCCTGCCGATCGCAGAAACCTTCCCTTCGTCCACCAGTTCACGGATATACTCGGAAATTGCCTGCGGGGTCACGCCAAGTTTTTCAGCAATCTCCTGCTGCCGCACTGCCGGCTGGTGCTCGGCAATCTCCACGAGAATCTGCAGTCGCGAGACCTCGCGTTTGCTGCGTAAAATAGAATAGAGGGGATCCTTAGCGCCCAGTGTCAAGCAGCACCAGTCCCTGCCCCTTCACATCCATGTGAGTGATCCGTTTGGCCAGTCCCTTGATAAATACCGGGCTGACACTGAATTTCCGGGAGAGGTCGTTGATGGAGTTGTTCCCCTTGGTGAGTTCTCCTTCAATCTTCTCCACGACTTCCCGGAGGTTCTCGTCATTGGAAAGCGAGATATACAGGATATCGGAGAGATCTGACAGGTTACACTGGAAGTTTGCACGGAACTTGTTATAGGTCGCACGGAATTCTTTCTCCGGTTTGGCTCCGGGTTTTGGCATCCGCCACTGCTCCTCCACGAGATTTCCTTTCTTTAAGATCTGGATGCAGAGCGCCACGCCGTTATCGCCGACCTGCGCCCGGATCTCGTCTTCGGTTAGCCATGATTTGTTCAAAAGTTCATAGACCTTTTTAAAGGAAGGGTCGTTGAACGTCATCAGGAGAGGAACAAGCTCTACGGGATCGTTTACGATTCGAATATGGCCCGGCACTGTAAAAACCCTATAATTATATCGTTCCGCGAATCAATAAAATTTTGCGAGAAATTCATGCAGGGAAAGGGCAGGATCACAGTTCGCGGAATCGTTCAGGGGGTCGGATTTCGCCCTTTCGTGTATGCAAAAGCCAGGGCACTCGGAGTTTCAGGCACGGTGAAAAATCTCGGCAGCGAAGTGGAAATTTTTGCGCGGGGGGATAGTTTTGATGAGTTCCTTACTCAGGTCTCCCGGGGACCCCCACTCTCGCGCATCGATTCGGTTGAAGTTTTCAGCACCCGGCAGGAGATCCCGGACGGGTTTTTCATACTCCCCAGCGGCACCGGTTCACTGACCGGCATGATCCCGCCCGATATTGCAATCTGTGATGACTGCGTTGAAGACATTTTTACAAAAGGCGGGAGGTACGCAGATTACTGGGCAACGTCCTGCGTAAACTGCGGGACCCGGTACAGCATCATCACGGAGATCCCGTACGACCGGGAGCGCACATCGATGGCAGAATTCCCCCTGTGCCCGGACTGCACCCGGGAATATGCTGATCCCGGCTGCAGGCGCCACCATGCACAGACCATCGCCTGCAGTGCCTGCGGGCCGCACCTCACCCTTGTCGATGCACGCGGAAATAAGGTGGAGGGGCTCGATCCAATAAAACAGTCCGCAGAACTGCTCGATGCAGGAGGGATTCTTGCGATCCGGGGGCTGGGAGGATTCCATATTGCCTGTATCGAAGATTCCGTGGATGAACTGAAACGGCGCCTGGGCAGGATTGAACAACCGTTTGCTGTCATGGTGCACCCGGATCACCTCAGGAGGCTGGCTTGTGTCTCACCGGAGGAATGGCAGGTACTCACCAGCCCGGTCCACCCGATCGTTGTCCTGAAAAAACGCGATCCTACCGCCCATGAAGCGATAAGCAACCTCCATACGATCGGCTGCATGCTGCCCTATACCGCCCTTCACCACCTCCTCTTCTCCCGCCTGAAACACCCCCTGCTCATCATGACCAGTGCCAATATGCCCGGCTACCCGATGATTACCGGTACCGATCAGGCCATGGCAAAACTCAACCGCGATGTGGACTTCTTCCTCACCCACGACCGGAAGATCGTGAACCGCTGCGACGATTCCGTTATGCGCGACGGGTATATAATCCGCCTCTCGCGGGGGATAGCCCCGAAGCGGACTGCGGTGGCGCTGGGGAATCACTGTATTCTTGGCGTTGGTCCGGAACTGAACGCAAATGCGACTATCTACAAGAACGGTTTTACCGTCACATCCCCGCATGTCGGCAATGTACGCAACCCGCCAACCCTTGAATACCTGCAGGAAACGGTCCGGAACCTGCAACGGCTCCTCGGGGCAAAATTTGACGTGATCGCCCACGACCTCCATCCACAGTTTCTCTCCACCCGGTTTGCCCGCGAGATCGCATCGGATCACGGGCTTGAACTGGTCCCGGTACAGCACCACCGGGCACACATAGCCGCAACGACACCTGATCCCTGCATCGGCATCGCAATCGACGGGGTCGGGTATGGCGACGACGGGACGGTCTGGGGGTGCGAGATTTTCTCGGGGCAGGTCCCGGACCTCCGCCGTGTCGCCCACCTTGAGCCCGCAGCAATGCCCGGGGGGGATCTTGCCACACAGTTTCCCGAACGGATGCTCTACGGGATTCTTCCGGAAAAAAAGGTCCTCTCCCTTCTTTCCCGGCGGGGCTGGTCCGATATCGAACTCGGTGTGCTTGAAAAACAGGTCACGAGCGGTTTTAATGTCGCACAGACCACCAGTACGGGAAGGTTGCTGGACGCCGCTTCTGCACTGCTGGGGATCTGCCGGGAACGGACGTACGACGGCGAACCTGCGATGAAACTGGAATCCGCAGCAGCCGGCGGGTGCGCTGAAGCATGGGAGCTGAGCTTTTCGACCCATGGCGGATGTGAGATGCTTTCAGGCCGATCCCTGATGGAGAACGCATGTGCCCGGATGGAGGCAGCGCATGAAGGGGACCTGCGGGCGATCTGCGATATCGCTGCATCCTTCCAGTATAACCTTGCCCGGGGAATTGCTCACCTCGCCCTTCATGCGGCTGACACAGGGGGGATGAAAAAGATCGCCCTCAGCGGGGGCGTCGCATACAACCGTGCGATACGGGAGACAATCCGGGCAGAGATTGCCGGCACCGGCCGTACATGTGTCCTGAACGCTGACTATCCCCTCGGGGACGGTTGCGTCTCGTTCGGGCAGTGCGTGTATGCCGGGAAACTGACGGGACAAAAGAATTGATCCCCGCAGGGAGCCAGCGGAATCGTGGGGAACAGGTATGAATCAGCTGAAAGGATACGGAGAATGAGAAGCGATGGCCTCGTCTGACCGGATTTCAAGGCAGGAAAAGAAGATCAGGCATCTTGAGCTGGAACTCAATGATCTTCGCCAGGGACTTGCGATCGTCCAGGATTATTATAACGACCTTGAGCATGATTCTGAAGACCGGAAGGCTGCCTTAAGCCTTGAACAGGTCATGGTCCGGCCGCTGTTCGATGACGACCGGGATTTTAACGGGATCTGGAGGTTCCATAAGGAGCTGCTCATCCCCGATCCGGCCGGGCATATCCCCTATGCCGAAATGTACGAAGCCTTCGTGCGCTCCTGCAGTAAAACGGGAAGGGTTGCGGTAGAGCAGGAAGTGTTTGAATTTATATTTGCCCGCATGGAGAACCCCGGTCCCGTATCTGACCGGGGCGAATGGAAGGGGTGCCGGCTCCTGCCCGACCGAAAATAATTATCCTGCCTTTTCATGACCCACTTCAGAATTACCCGGAAATCAGGGATCCCGCTCATCGGGTCGCTCTACTTTGGCATCATCGACCGGGGGACCAGCCTCCTGCAGGTACGCCCGAGTTGCGGCTGCAATTTAAACTG
>DATEXZ010000053.1:0-2420 GCA_035256445.1 Methanoregula sp. | reverse complement strand
GGATAAGAACGATCTCTGATGCTGCATCCATGATACTTCCGACTGAAGGACATCACAGTGGCAGATCAGGTACGAAAATCCTGCAACCCTCCGTCATCTCCAAGATGGACGAGTCAGGTCTGAACGACAGAAGGGGAAGTCAGCCGCAGAGCTCAGTAGCCTATCAGATGGGTGAGAATGGCAAAGGTGGCTCCTGCCATGATACAATAAAGACCGAAGTAGTACAGGTGGTTCTCATCCAGCAGCCTCATAAAGACACCGATACTTGCGTAGCCGGCAACAAATGCGGCGATAATTGCAACAAATAGAAGCGTGAATCCAGTACCCGCAGCGGGGACTTCCATGAATGTCAGAAGAGTTGCAACAATCATGGCGGGAATGGCGATAAGAAACGAGAATTCAGCTGCGTCCCGCGGTTTTACCCCCAGGAGTATCGCAGTCCCGATCGTGCTCCCGGACCGCGAAATGCCCGGGGCAACCGCAATGCCCTGGGCAATACCGATAAGCAGGGCACTTTTCCTCGTTATCTGTGCATCCTGTTTTTTCTGCCGTGATGCAATCAGGAGAAAGATGCCGGTTATGATGATGAGAATGCTGACACCGACCGGCTGCCCGTACAGGGATTTGAAAAACTGCCTTCCGGCAAAACCGATAATCCCGGTAGGAATTCCGGTGAGTAATATCAGGATAATGTAGTTGATGGCATTGCGCTCACCGGCCAGCAGGCCAGTGAACAAAGAGAGAATTTTTTTTCGGAAATACAGGATCAGTGCAACAATGGTCCCCGTCATGATCACGACATCAAATTCCGATGGTACAGAAACATTCAGCAGCGCCTGGAAGATAACGAGGTGCCCTGAACTCGATATGGGCAGCCACTCCGTGAACCCCTGGACCAGTCCCAAAAAAAGCGCTTCCAGGATCGTTATCTCGTGCAGCATCGTATTATCATAAAATCAGACAATATATATGCTGATTGAATTGAAATTGCAAGAGCGGGCGTAAGCGTTTCCCGGAAAATATTCTGCACGTTTATTGTGTGCTAAAACATGATTGGCGTGGTTTCCTTGTTTTTTTTTTAAAATGGTTTAAATGCTTCATTTTCCTCTTTTAAAAGCATAAAGGGGGAAAAAAAGTATATGCCTTGCAGTACTACTAATATTTATATAGGTTTATGAAAAAATACACCTCATAACTATTAAGGGGAGTTTTATGACAACTGATAACCGTGACCTCACCCAGATTAAAACCCACCCTTACGACCGGGAACTCTCCAAAATAAAAAATTTTCTCCGGGGGAGTACCAAGGGATACACCGTCACTGAAATTTCTCATGCCATTGACATAAACCGCAATTCGGTGGCGAAATATCTGGATGTATTGTGCATTTCAGGGGCAGTGGAGCTTAAGGTCATCGGGTCGGCAAAAATATACTCCCTCACAAAAAGGATCCCGATATCATCGATACTCAGCCTCTCCTCGGATTTTATCTTCGTGCTCGATGATGATTTTGTCATACAATACATAAATGAACGGGTGCTGGATTTTGAAAAAAAATCGTCCGAAGATATTGTAGGAAAACCGGTAGGACAGGCTGGCCTGCTCCTGTTGTCCCTCCCCGACATTAACAGGACATTGCAGGAATGCACCCAGGGAAAAGATATCCTAAAAGAGATTGAGGTGCACAGCGGGGAGAAAACAGGATATTTCCGTGCAAAGTTTGCTCCCAGTATCCTTGAAAACGGAAAACGGGGAGTCCTGGTTATTCTTGATGATATTACCGAAATCAAGCAATACCAGCGTGACCTTGAGAAGACTGTTCTGGATCGCACGAAAGAACTGACCAAAACCTCGACGAGCCTGAAAAAGGAGATCAAAAACCACCAGGAAGTAAAGGATGCCTTTGAGGACAGCGAGCGGAGGTACCAGACCCTCATTGAACTTGCACAGGAGGGTATCTGGACATTCGGGCCGGAAGGTAACACCACATTCGTAAACCGGAAGATGTCTGAAATTCTCGGCTACTCCTCTGACGAGATGCTGGGCAGATCCGTGTTTTCATTTGTCAGTTCCCGGGACCAGGTATATCTTGAAGAAAAATTTTCCCGGATAAAAAAAGGCAACAATGAACACTTCGAACTGGTATTCCTGAAAAAGGACAAAACACCTGCATTTACGTGGCTGTCCGCATCTCCCAGTATCGATGAACAGGGGACATTCATCTACGGGCTGTTTGTGGTTTCGGATGTTTCAGCACTGAAAAAAGCTGATGATGCACTTAAGGAAAGTGAGCTGCACTACCGAACCATTATTGAAACTTCCCCGAACGGCATACTTGTCCTCGATCTTGAAGGTACGATAAAACTGGGAAATATCCAGGCAGCGACGATGCTGGGGTATACGAGCAACGATGACCTGTT
>DATEXZ010000052.1:0-5834 GCA_035256445.1 Methanoregula sp. | reverse complement strand
TAGAACTCGCCCGAGGCTTTCTGTTCCCGGTCAAGGAACGATCCGGGCTTGTTGATCCGTGGCCTTCCACTCTGGTCCCGGCGGAAGGTAACCTCAAGCTCCCTGAGGAACCGGTTCATCCCTTCCCGCATCCTGAACGGTCCGGCTGCAGTGCCCTGCCTTCCCGGTACCCCCTCAAAGACTAATATCCGCTCGCTGATCATATCGACGAGGTAAATGTCATGGTCGATCACCATGATGCCGACCGCTTTTCCCTCGGCATGGTGTTTGATCATCCGTGTGACTTTGACCCGTTGTTCAACGTCAAGGTGGGCACTGGGTTCATCAAGTATGTAGAGATCGGCATCACGGGAGAGGCACCCGGCAATTGCCACCCGCTGCAGCTCTCCTCCGCTCAGGGAATCCACCGGTGACTGGAGGATAACTTCAAGCGAGAGCGACTCTATGATCTCGTGCTGGTACAGGGAAGAATCGAATTTTGTTGTCTGACGTCGGAGGAACATCTCGACCGTTTCAGACGTGTCAGCCTTGACGTACTGGGGTTTATACGAAATGCGAAGGGATGTTTCAATCTTTCCTGTCGAGGGCGTTTCAACACCGGCGAGGAGTTTTGCAAACGTGCTCTTGCCCATACCATTAGCCCCGACAACTCCCAGCACCTCGCCGGACTTGATAGTGCCACCGGTAACACTCAGGTGAAAGGTCTCGTATTCCTTGGTCATTGGCGGGATCTCAAAGAGCGGTTCCCGGTGAGAACCTTTATCGTGAGCTCTCTTCTCAAAGATCACCTGCGTGTCCCGGAAACGGACATTCTCTTCGACAAGATATCCGTCGAGATACTGGTTGATACCTACCCGGACACCTTTGGGACGCGTGATGATACCAAAGACTGCCGGTTTCCCGTAACCGACATGCACGGTATCTGCAAGCATATCAAGGATTGCAAGATCGTGCTCCACGATCACCACGGGGTGCTCTGCTGCCAGTTCCCGGATGAGTTTTGCGGCAGCGATCCGCTGGTAGATATCAAGGAACGGGGTTATTTCATCAAAAAAATAGAGACCGGCATTCCGGGCAAGGCAGGCAGCAATTGCCACTCTCTGCAGCTCACCGCCGCTCAGCGTGCTAATGTCGTGATCGAGGATCGTATCGAGTTTAAGGACAGGAAGGATTTCTGAGAGCTTTTTGCGCTCATCAGTGGTTGATAACAGCTTCCCGACGGTACCGGAAAATACACTGGGGATATAATCGATATATTGCGGTTTCGATGCGATTTTTAGAGTCTTTTTTGAGACCGTCTGGAGATAATCAAAGAGCTCTGTACCAGCGTAGCGTTTTAAAATTTCTTCCCATGCAACTTCACTATCGAAGTTGCCGAGGTTGGGGCGGAGCTGCCCGGAGAGGATCTTGACAGCAGTACTCTTCCCTATACCATTTGCCCCGAGGATCCCTGTCACCTTCCCTTCAACCGGGATGGGCAGGCCATAGAGGGCAAAACCGTTCTTCCCGTACCGGTGGGTCGGGTGCTCGAGCTCTTCGGGAAGGCTTACGATATCAATCGCGTCGAAGGGACACTTTTTAATACAGATGCCGCACCCGACGCAAAGCTCTTCTGAGATGATTGCTTTTCCTTCCTCTCCGATAATAACGGTTTCATCACCCGTCCTGACCCTTGGGCAGTAGAGGATGCATTCGGTGCCGCATTTCTTTGCATGGCAACGGTCTTTATGAACGATTGCGATTCTCATGGCGATCCCAAAAGAGAATGTATTATATCTGTATTGATGTCAGCAGGATCGTCCATGTCATGAACCAGAAGGCAAAGGTCATGAATCCCTGGTAGAACCAGTCTTTTGCACCCAGTTTTGAGGTATCCATACCCATGAATATGAAGAGATGCTTCTGGATCACGATCCCGGCGAGCATAATCATGAATGCCAGGAAACCGTTTTCCTGAAGCCCTGCTGCATTGGGAATCCCGCCGGACCAGTACGACAGGCCACCGGCTATAATCCCGATTACGGAGGCTGCAAGAGTCCGTTTGATCCGGGCAACATGTTCGGCCTGTTTTTCTGCCTTTGTCTTTTCCTTTTTTGTCAGGGCAGGTTTTTCTTCATGCGCAACTTCAGTCATCCCGCTTCACCAGTAGTCTTATTTTTTAGTGCGCAAGCCATATGTAATTTGGTACAACATGGCATCAGAACAGGGAATGAGCGGGATCGATCTCAAGGCGGTGACATCAGAACTCTGCGAAAAGCTGCCGCTCTGGATCGACAAGGTCTACCAGTTTGATTCCCGGACCCTGGGGATACGGCTCAACGGTGAAAACAAGGCGCGACACCAGATGATTATCGAGGCCGGAAGGAGAGCACACCTCGTTAAGGACATGCCGGAACCCCCGAAAAATCCTCCCCAGTTCGCCATGTTCTTAAGAAAATATATCTCCGGCGGGAAGGTACTTGCCATCCGGCAGCACGGACTGGAACGGATCCTTATCTTCGATATCGGGAAGGGTCAGAGAGTTTACCGCCTTATTATTGAACTTTTTGACGAGGGAAATGTCATCCTTGCTGATGAAAATTATACCATCATTAAACCGTTGCGGCACCACCGGTTCAGGGATCGGGAGATTGTTCCGAATGCAACCTACACCCTCGGAACCGATCCCACTTCATCAGTGGATGTCATGGCCGCCCTGATGAAAACGGATGACCGTGAACTGGTGCGTTTCCTTGCGATTGGCTGTATGCTCGGGGGCACCTATGCGGAATACATATGCCGGAAAACAGGTCTTGATAAAACACTTCCTGCCAGTTCTGCAGACCCGGAAACCGTCTTTGAAGCGGTTCAGGAACTCCTCAGTCTGGTGGTGCATGCACCGGATCCGTCAATCTCCAAAAAACACTGTGAACCGGTAAATATATGGGGCGGACAGGATACACGGCATTTCGGGACTTTTTCAGAGGCTCTCGAAGCCTTTTATCCCCTCACAAAAGCCGAAAGAAAGACCGCTGAAGCACAGCCAAAGCTCAACAGGGAAGAACGGATTCTGAAATACCAGAAATCGGCGATTAAGCGGTTTGAAGAGAAGATCGAGAAGACAGAAGGTGTCGTTGCTGCCCTGTACGAAAATTATCAGTTTGTCTCAGCGGTGATCAGCACACTCGACTCTGCAAGTAAAACTCTCTCATGGCAGGATATGGAAAAACTTATACGTCAGAAAGATTCGGCGGATGCAAAAAAGATCGTTGCGTTCCACCCGGAAGAAGCAGCAGTCGAAATCGATCTCGGGAAAAGGGTTAAAATTTACGTTCACGAAGGGATCGAACAGAACGCAGGGCGGTATTACGATATAATTAAAAAATTCCGGAAGAAAAAGGAAGGGGCACTCAGGGCGATGAAAACGACCCTGCCAAAGAAAAAAGAGCAAAAAAGGGATTTTATCCCGATGAAGAAGCTGTGGTACCACCGTTTTCGCTGGTTTGTGACCAGCGATGATGTTGTCGTGCTTGGCGGACGGGATGCATCCCAGAACGAGGAACTGGTCAAAAAATACATGAGTGGCCAGGACCTGTTCGTGCATGCGGACGTACATGGCGCAAGTGTCGTGATCGTCAAAGGTAAAACCGAGCGGATGGACGAGGTGGCACAGTTTGCCGCTTCCTATTCCGGGGCATGGCGGAGCGGGCACTTCTCTGCAGATGTATACAGCGCCCTTCCCTCCCAGGTGAGCAAGACTCCTGAATCCGGTGAATTCATCTCGCGGGGCTCTTTTATTGTGCGGGGCGAACGGACCTATTACCGGAACGTACCGCTGGCTGTCGCCATTGGGCTCATGCTCGAACCTCATACAGCAGTAATCGGCGGCCCGCCTTCTGCTATCGTACGAAAAACACCAGCGTATATCGAACTCAGACCCGGGCAGTTCGAACCCAATGACGTGGCAAAGAAAGTGCTGCGAACCCTCAGACAGAAGGTTTCTGAAGAAGAGGAGAAGGCACTAAAAGGTATCCTGAACACGGAACACGTCGCCGCTTTCGTACCACCCGGCGGTTCTGATATCACAGGTCACCATGAAAGCTGAATACGGGGAATTAAAGGACAGGTTCGGTGAAATCCGGTTATTCCCGGAGAGCATCGATGATCTCTGGCACCTCCGGCACCTCATCGGTCCCGGTGACCTCGTATTTGCCACAACCTTCAGAAGTGTGGACACCGCTACGGACAAAATCCGGCCGGAGAAGGCGGAAAAAAGGGCGGTCCGGCTGGGGATCAGGATAGAACGGGTGGAATTTTCTGAACATGGCATCCGGCTCCGCCTGACCGGAGTTATCGAGCACGGCGTGGATACCGGTGCTTATCATACGATCAATGTCGAGACAGGATTTGAAATTTCCGTTATCAGGCAATGGCGGCCGATCGATCTCGAACGGATAGAGCGGGCGGTTAAAGCATCGGTTTACGGGGTAATTCATATCCTGACCATTGAGGAGGGAGAGGCAGAACTCTTCCGGTTGCGGCAGTATGGTCCGGAGAGTGTCATCACGATCACGGCCGGCAGCGGTAAAGGAGGCGAGACAGATACCCGGGCTGGTTTCTTTGAGCAGGTTCTTGTACCGGTCACTGCTGTTTCCGGCCCGTTAATCATCGCCGGCCCCGGGTTTATCAAGGATGATTTTATAAAATTTGCAAAAAACCGCTCTTCCCTGGCAGTTGACCGGGCAATGGTCGTCGAAACACGGCGGACCGGAAGAGGAGCGGTGCAGGAAGTAATAGGGAAGGGTGTCCTTGATACCCTGATGAACGATCTCCAGCTCTCCCGCGAAGTGAAACTGATGGACGAGGTGCTCCTGAGGATTTCGCAAAACGGGGCAGTGGCGTACGGTATTTCTGAAGTCCAGGAAGCTGTTGGATTTGGTGCTGTTGACCAGGTACTGGTCGCAGATACGCTTCTCCATGACGATGGGATTACGCAGCTCATACAAAAAGCCGAAACAATGCGGGCAGTTATCGTGGTACTTTCATCGGATTTTGAACCCGGGGAACGACTGATAGCACTTGGCGGAATTGCCGCACTCCTGCGGTACCGCGTTGCCTGACATTGGAAAGAGTCTCTGTCAGTCTTATTTTTCCTCTTCGTATCCGGCTGTCCCGTGAACTCTTCCCGGCAGGGAAATTCTTAAAAAAAGATGAGGTTCCAATCAGGCTCGTACATCAAATGCATCTTCAAGGATACCAGTCGAACCATCGGAATTTGTCAGCACCAGACTCCAGGTACCCTGTGATAGCTTGGGGATGGTGAAGAAGCATTTCATCTGCGTTGTATCGGTGCGGAAGCAGTCCGGTGCTCCAATGATGTCGCTATTTCCACTTTTTGTAAGTTTTGCAGTTACTCCGTTTTGGAAATTTGATCCATAAACAGTGATGGAAGTGTATTGATTAGAGGTTGCAACCCATTGGGGATTGATGCTGGTGATTCCAATTCCCCCCGAAGAAGTGGTAGTAGCTGTAGGATTGGCAGAACCGTGAATGATAAACAGGTTCGTGTAGATGCCATATTGACCACTTGGATTGGTAACAACAAGATCCCATGAACCGGCAGTGGTATTCGATGGAAGTGAAAAGGTACAGGTAATCAGGGTTGAAGATACCACATTGACGCTGGTCGCAGTGATATTCGGGTTATCACTCTTCATCAGCGTCACGGTTGCACCACTCTGGAAATTGGTGCCGGTAAGATCAGTAATCGAGATGACGTTACCGGCAGTTCCCTCATCAGGAATAATGTTCCTGATGGTGGGTTTTACGTCAGATGAAACCGTTGTCGTTGTCGC
>DATEXZ010000051.1:0-4980 GCA_035256445.1 Methanoregula sp. | reverse complement strand
GATCCATATCGCCGTGTTCTATTATCGTCCTGATGATATCAGGATCATTGAGTGCCTGGATGAGGGCATCCATTTCAGTGGCTGATATTTTCCGGCGTAACTGAAACAACCGGAACCCAAGGTCAAGTTCCCGGCCGATGTCTTCCTGCCACCTTCGCTCATATGCTGCCAGCGCTGCATCGGTGAACAAATCAGCTTCACAACAGGCAATCGCGACTGCTGCCGCATGCCGGGCTGAACGGATCCCGGTATATACCCCCCCTCCGGATGTGGGTTTCGCAAACCCGGCAGCATCTCCGGTAAACAGAGTACGGTGACCATAGGTTCTGGGCATCACCCCAAGGGGAAGTGTTCCGGTTACCAGATGGGTTGAAGATTCTCCGAATTTTTTTCGGAAGGCGGCGAACAGATCCGGGACTCCGGTCTGACTGCACAGGCCGATGCGCACACGTCCTTCACCGGATGGGATCATCCAACCGAAAAAGTCAGGGGATGCACCGGGATAGATCTCTACAAACCGCGAATCGCATTCATGGACCAGGTCTGCCTGGATGCCGGCAAGATACGTTCTGGCACGGGGCATATCGAAGATGCGGGCAATGCTGCTCCTCGGCCCGTCTGCTGCAATAAGGAGCCTGAAGGGGATCTCCTGATGCCCGGAAACTCCCCGGGTCAGGAGCGTTGTTCCCTGTACATCATACGCTGCGGTCTTTACACAGAACTCAGCTCCGGCATCCGCTGCATGTTCTGCCATCTCGCGATCAAGCGCTCCGCGGTCGGTAACAACAGCCTTTTGGGTCTTGGCATCGATGAGTATTTCATTTCCGGAAGGAGACACGACCCGGGCACCGGATACACGGTTGAGGACCGGGCGTTCCGACACACGACATTCGGTAAAGGCGGCACATGACAGGAGTCCCGCACACTGTACCGGGTAACCGATAGTCCCATGTTCTTCGATACAAAGGGTTTTGAGGCCGCTGCGGGCACATGAAGCTGCAGCAGCGGTTCCAGCCGGGCCTGCACCGATCACGATGACGTCGTACATAGAACACAAACGGGGGATATTCTTCGGTTAAGCGGGATAATTACTTTTTTCTTTCTGGCTCCGGAATCTGGCAGGTTTTATCTCTTGAAGTCCATTTTCCGTTGTGGAGATCTGGTTTTGGAGTTTCTTTCTGGTAAAGCCCCATCATGATGGAAACCAGACCAAATACAAATGCGAAATTGCCAAGTATTACGATGACAAGTTTATTGAGGTTATCGAGCATGGCAGGGAAGTACCAGAGGATGGCGGCTAAGAGGATTGCGCCTGCGATGAACATTCCCGGGATAAGGATATACTTGGTTTTTGGATGGGTAAGTGCGAGCGTGATATCAGTAAAACCATTATAAAACGCGATCCCTGCGATGATGAGGAGGAATATAATCTGGACAACAAGCTGTACCAGGAATGACAGGACTATAACAACGAGCAAAACCGCGGAAAGACCGAACCAGAACATCGAATCCTCGCTCCGGGAAGTAATGGCAAGGAAAAGGAATATGGCCGTTGTCAGCCCGGCCAGAATCAGGAACATTCCATAAAACGTTACAAGCAGCAGTTCCGGGAACAGCAGGGCCAGAAGCCCGAAAACCACACCGATAATACCCCAGATGAGGCATGATAATCTTGTGTCCATGACAGTATCACCGGATACAATTAATGAAATACTCCTGCATACACCTCTCCTTTTAGCATCACAACTACAAAATTCATCCCATCTGTTTTATTCATTTCTACGCAATACTGTTCAGGTAGTAGGGCATATACCTATGAAAATTTATCGTGAACATCCACCTTCCCTGCCGGTTTAAAAAAATATTGGTAACAGATACGGTATTTTTATGTCCGCTTCCCAGGCTTTCGAAAAATCCGGCAATGGTTCCATCGATACGGTTTTAAGTGATGAATTGTCAGCCGTGCGAAAAAAACGTAATGGGCTGGTCTCGTCGGAAAAAACAGGGTTTCTTTATTTTTTCATCCTTTTTCTCTGTATCCTTATCAACTGCACCTTCTTTTTAACGATGCCTGATTATTTTGCCTTGTTTATTGCAGCCAGTTTCTACCTCAATATGTTCTACTTTATCTCCCTGTTGATTCCGACAAATTTTGAAAAAACAAAACTTTCGAAAATCGAAATCATCCGCTTTCATGCATGGCTCAGGGATATTGGTGTCACCTCAGGAACATCCGGATTCACCCGGCTGTTTATCGACTCTTTTTTCATAAACAGCAGGGCATTATCCCTGGGTATCGGCATGCTATTTTCAGTCGACATAGTCTTTGCGCTCCTTTCCTATACTACCATGAGTCTATCCCTGGGCACGACTATTATTGTCATTTCCCAGTGTGGTGTTATTATCCTGTTTTATCTCCTGGTCTGGAAGACAGAGCCATTCTCAACAGAATTCAAGAGAAATGTCGAGCAGGTCAGGAAAAGACTTTCACGGGAGAATATTCCCCCATGGATGGTGTCTGCGATCTTCATGACCGGTATCCTGATCGCCGTATTTTTATTCCTGACAGCAATCATTCTCCTGCCAGGTCTGACAGTAACTGCATTCATGAGCCAGTCCGGGCTTAATGAACTGGGATACCTTGTCCTGTTTATCACAATTCTTGCTCTCAGCCAGTATTTCCTCATCAGGCATATCCATGGTATCACCAGCCGAACAATGGCGGCCCGTATCCTCCATTTTCAGGAAGAGTCCCTCAAAGAACTGGCCGGAATATACGGTGCCGGGAATACAGGGACATCACCCAAAGGGGAGGACTGGGTTGAAATACCCGTGCTTCTTCTCGAATCAAGGCTCTATTCAGTTCACGAGCATACACTGCTGGGTTTATTTCCCGTGTATACCATTGACATTGATTTTTCGGCACTCACCGACATCACAACGCGTGCAGCCATTCAACGTTACCTTGACAGGAAAAAAGATATTCCCGGAGAACGGTAATCAGGAAACAATGGTTGTCCCAGAGTGACATCAGGGAAAGAAACATGGGGTTTGTCGCTATAATAATCACCGTTCCCGGCACCACGAACGGGATTTTCAGAAGGTGAATATTCCATCTGGTGAAAAAGGATTGTGTGTCATTTTCCGGGTTATTCCCGCCAGAACCCGAAAAATTCGATGTGAAAAATTCTTTCTATAGCATACAGGATAGCAAAGAAAAAAACTGCATACAGGACAAAATTTATCAGGAAACTCATCCAGCCGGTGATCCCTGCTGCTGATACTATCACATTTGAGAGTGCATCGGCGATCACGATTGCACAGAGAATGCCAATAAAAAAGGTTGCCCATTTTTTAACGGTTGCAGAATCCATGCATATACTGGGCTCCGGAACTATAAAAATCTCAGATAAGGCCTTTCCCTCCTCAAAATGATTTTCCTTGGCAGGATTTCTGCAGTGTGCCTTGGATTCACTCCCCGTTCACCCACCATAACCATTAATGGTTTCCCTGCCTGATTACTGGCAATGAATGACGTTTCTCCGGAGGCTTCACATGACAAAGAACCTGCAGAAGCGGACAGCACTGCTCCCCTGCCTCCACAACCCCTGGGCCTGAAATTCTATCTCGCGCTTGCCCTCGTCGGACTGCTTGTCCTCCTGATCCTCTTTATTAATATCCCGGGTATCAGGGCATCTGCCGGCGTCAGCATGACCCGGGCGAACTGGACGCTGCAGTCATACGCGGATTCAACCGGGACTCTCGTGACAGTACAACCCGGAACGAGAATAACGGCCGTGTTTGGTAGTGATGGCAGACTTAGCGGTTCTGCCGGGTGCAACGAGTATGGTGCAGCGTATACTGTCCGGGATTACGCGATCTCCATCTCACCGCCGGTATCAACAAAGATCCTCTGCAGCAGTCAGTACATCATGCAGCAGGAGTCCGATTATCTCAATGATCTTTCAGGAGTAGCAGAACTGCGTATCAGCGAATCGGGCCTGAGACTTTTTGACAGGTCAGGAAAACCGGTGCTTGTTTTTGTGAAAGGGTAAAAAGGATAAAAAAGCACAGGTCAGGAAAACGGGTAATTTTTCTGACACGGATATCTATCGATATCAAAGAGCGAATCCCGTTTTCTATCGGAAGGAGGGTTTGATTGATCTCTATCTTGATTCAGGATGAACGCCGCCGCCCCCGAAGGGACGCCCCCGCGGCGGATCATTAACTGGAAAATCTTCTCAACTTCTTCCTGCTCCGCCGTGCCTCGGAGAGGCCCTGAGGCGGGAACTATCACAATTGCAATAATTTTTCAAAAAATGGACCTGATCCAAATCAGTATTCAGTCATTGGACTGGTCGTTCTCTCTCATCATGTATGATAACGCCGTTTCCCCAGAAAGAGACGTCTACGTTGCTGATTGGAAACAATTGAATCCAGAAAAAACTCCCCCCCCATGCTACGGAGAGGCAAAGGGGCAGGTAACCCTCATAAATAATAAGACTTTCAATGGAGATGAAAGACCCCGGTCCTTTTCAAAAAAGAGATTGCCTATTTTTCCGTCTTCTTAAATAGCACTGCACCCTTTGCAATATCGTCCGGTGTCGCATATACAATGGCAATATCCCCGCCCTCGAGACGAGACTCGCCACTTAACCCGGTGATAACCGATTCGCCCCGTCGGATTGCAAGTACGAGGATGTTATGCCGTTTCCTGAGGTTGAACTCCCCGAGAGTCTTACCCTCAAGCGGGGATGTGTGTTCGACGGTGAACGCGGTTATCGTGGTATTGGGGATATTCTGTAGAAGGTCCGAAAGCGTTCCCTGCACCGGTGTCCGGCTTCGCAATATCCGGTAACCATTGGCCCGGACATCGGTGATGAAGCTCTCTATCCTGTCCCGCGGGACGAAATATTTATTGAGCACAACCGTGAAGATCTCGACGGAAGTCTCAAACTCCTCGGCAATAACCTCATCTGC
>DATEXZ010000050.1:0-5544 GCA_035256445.1 Methanoregula sp. | reverse complement strand
ACCGCAGTGAGCTGCAGTTCATGGTAGGTAACAAACCCATCCAGGGGGTCGTGCTGGCCCATGGACGGGACCAGCGGACGGGTGAGGTCGGTACTCATTTTCCAGTACATCCTTTTCCTGGCTCCTGAACCGGGAGCGAACGTAAACGCCGCATGAACGGTCAGTGCCAGTTCAATTGCCCAGGTGAGATACTTCACGTCGCCGGTGGCCCTGCTGACCTGGTTGAGCGCGTGCATCCACTTGGTCAGGTAATGATAGTACTGCCCATCCTGGTCCCATTCGCGTCGTTCGTTGAAAGGCTCGCCGGGTGCTCGTTCTTTGTCGTGTTTTCCTATCCGCAGTCCCCCAAGAGTCGGGTGCAGCTCACCTTCACGTTCAGGAAGACCGCTGATCCAGCCGGAACGGGTATCATCTTCCCGGTGACGACCGAGCGTATGATGCACCTGGTCCACCAGGCGCAGAGCAAGATCCCTGTACATGATATTTCCGGTCTGACGAAAGAGCTCCAGGTAGTTGCAGACGGCAAATGCATCTGTCCACAGGTAGCGCTGCGGGTGGGGACCTGCCGGCTCAAGGCCGGTCAGCCGGGCAAAAACAAGCATAATATCTGCAGCACGCTCTGTGGCTTCTGCCTGATCCATTAGTTCTCCCCTTGGAGCGCAAGATAGGATAAAAATATCGGATCGGGTAGATGTTTCAAAAAATGTTTCAAAATTTGTTTTTTAGGCAATTGGCTATAAATCCCCTGTCCAAAGCATGAAGTGGTGATTTCCATGTCCGCCATGAAGAGTGCAGAAGTCAGCAAAACATTCGGGATCAATCAGCCATATGAATTTCCGCATCATGTCCTGCAAAAACCGTCACACACGGGGATATCCTTGTTCGAAGATACATCAGAAGCCCGCGAACTTGAAAAAAATTATACCGATCTCGGCGTAGAGATCAGCCCCGAAGAACTGGATGAACTGAAGACCTTTGAGGATTTTTTATCGTTGCACATAAAACCCAACGCGATCTGTGATGTCCAGTGTATGCTGGTCTGGGCAGAATGGGTCAGGTTTTACCGGAGAGAGAGAAAGAAGGTTCCGGAATTAATACTCGAGAAGGAATTCCGTAACCTGATTGTCAACCGGTTTGATCTGTCCATCGGAGAAGACGGTTTCCGCGGGTATATCTATCCGGGGATAAAGTACATCCCCTGAACCTTTTTTCTTCTTCGTGCAGGTCTCTGCTGAACGGATGCTAAACCCACTGCACAAAAAAGGTTAAACGATTATTTCCGGGTCGACAGACCATCGCGCATGGTAGTCAGGCACCAGGGATACCGTATCTGACTTCTTTTCCATGAAGTAAACGTCCAGGAGTGCACCACGGGATAATTTTTCGAAATCCTGATCGGAAACGACAATGTAGTCCCGCGCAGCTTCAGTTATATTTGGTGTAATCAGGCCGGACCGTGCACCGTTCCCCCCGTGTGATATCCCGATCCCCCCGTAGATTTTACCGGTAACATCCGTCACCCTGCTGAACCAGACCAGCTGCACGGGCTCTGTTCCGGTATTTTTTACCGCCACGTAGATGGTGATGGTCTGTTTACCGGGTTCGGACGGGGGATCGATCTCGAAACTATCGATCCATGCTGTGAACTGTTTATCTCCGGTCCCGAACACGACCTCTGCGTCCATGGGTAAAACAGGATTTTCGACAGGGGTGACGGTCGTTGTCAGAACCGGTGACGTGGGCTGTGGTGTGACGTTATCCGGTGAAGGTGTGGTGCAACCGGCGACGAGCATCAGGATTGCAGCGCATGCGAGTACCAGGATTTTATTCATAAGGATACCTCGAACATTGTAGTTAAGTTAAGACGCAGCCGATAAAATTTTTCTGATGGTGCAGATCCTGCACCAAACCTTCACCACCGCATCGCAGGTGCAGTGATCGCCTTTTGTTCAGGGAAATTGCTGTACTGCATACAAGGTGAGATGCTGAATTAATTACGACGAGTGCAATGCGGAGCTCAGGGCAATTTTTGATTTCACCTTGTCCCATGTCTTTGTCGTGAGGAAACTTTCATCCATAAAGCCGATCATCTTCACAAACTTCTTCATCGATATGGCGATCGTCAGGATATCTGTCGGGACGCAGGGGCGGGCTGACGGGTCGAACATCCCGAACACCGCCCGCGGATGACTGCTCTGCTGCTCAAGCCGGGGATAATGAATGATCGAGGAGCACCCTGAACCAAACGGACAGATGACCCCGTTGGGGTCCGCCTGGTCGAAATTTGCCAGCGTGAAGAGTGCCGATAACACCTCAGGCCGTGCAAAGAAGATCGCAACGTCAGGATTGTCAGCTGCAGTCAGTGTATCCCAGCGCCTGAACAGGTAATACCTGTCAACTGCCGGTAGGAAAACATGGTCCTGGATGATTTCATCAACGATCTCCGGTGTCCTTTTATACCGTTCACCTTCCACCACGCCCGGTTTCCCGGACGACAGGAAGTAGCGGAAGTTCTCACTGCGCTGGTTGTCGTACCCCATGAAGAGCCTCCCGCCGGAGCAGGTGACGGATGCCTGGTCAAAGACAAGAGATTTCCCCTTCCTCACCCGTGCAAGATCGCAGATCATGCACCGCCAGCCTTCCGTGGTTTTTGCTTTTTCCGTAATCCCGCACCGCTCGCTGACCTCAAAGGTAATGGGCAGCTCAGCACCGGGGCAGTATTTCTGCCACCGCGTAATAAACCGGTCCCGAAAATCCGTATCCATATAAGGGTGTTTTTACGCAAAAGATGGATATAAAGGGATGTTTCGCTCGTGAGGAAGGATTAGTATCACCCCCAGCCGGTCGGGATTACAGTGAGGTGTGATCCCGGAGGGTTTTGCCTAGCCCAGCACGAAATTGAGGTTTTCACGTCATTCAAATGTATCCTTTTTGTTCATGTCATTTCTTTGGAACTCATTATACTCGTGTTTTTTTAGGAGGACCCCCCGCCTCAGGCCCCCTCCGGGGCACAGCGGGGCAAAACGGTGATCAGCGCATTTTTTGTCATTTTGACCCGCCGCGGGGGCGTCCCATCGGGGGCGGGGGCGTTCATCATATTGAATAACAGAAAGTGGCCCTTGTCTCTTGTAATGAGTGAATTCTAATTTCCCCATTGATGCAGGGGCATCCCTGCTGCTCACATCATTTCTTTGAAAGTTTTTGTGTTCTCTTTTGGGAGGATCCCCCGCCTCAGGGCCTCTCCGAGGCACAGCGGGGCAGGAGTTTTTGAATTTTCTTCGTTACCAATCCGCTGCGGGGGCGCCCCGCCGGAGGCAGCGGCGTTCATCATAGTGGAAGAGGTAACTTTATGAGAAAAGATGTGGCCCCCAACCATCACCAGGAAACACGAAGAAACCGAATGATTGACTTTGCCCAATACCCATGAGGGTTACTTTCTGTGGAAACCGTACTAGAAAAAAGAGAGCCTCTTTTCTCCCGCCATTCAGAGTTTGATCTTCCTGAACAGGAATGCCCCGAGCACGGACATCACCAGTGCAAATCCCCCGATAACCGCAAAACAGACAAGCGGGTTGACCTGCGAGACTCCGGTGAGGCCATATCGGATCCCTTCGACGCCATAGGTAAGAGGGTCCAGCAGGGTAAGGGGAGCTATCCACTCCGGCAGTGAGCTGATGGGAAAGAGTGCACCGGAGAGGCCGAACAATGGAAAGACGACAAAGTTCATGATGAGCTGGAAGCCGGTCATGTCCTCCATCCGCGATGCGATGGCGATGCCGAAAGCGGTGAACGATATCCCTATCAGCACCATGAACCCGAAGGCGATGAGAAACCCGGTGAGGCTTGAGATACGGAGACCGATGAACACGGACAGGACAAGGATCATGAATCCCTGGAGGACTGCAGTCGTTGCCCCGCCAAGGGTCTGGCCCAGCATGATCTCAAGGCGCGAGACGGGCGCCACGAGGGTCTCTTTTAAAAACCCGAACTGTTTGTCCCAGATAATCTGTATCCCGGAAAAGACAGACGTGAACAGCACGCTCATCGCGACCATACCGGGGATCAGGAATACGATATAATTCCCGCCAAGCCCGGGCAGCTGCACGACAGAGTTCAGGCCAAATCCAAGGAAAAGCAGGAAAAAGAGCGGCATGCTGATGCTGCCGATGATACGGCTCTTTGACCGTATGTAGCGTTTCATGTTCCGGAGCCAGATGGTGTAGATGATATCCATGATTAATGCCTCACCATCCTCTGGTACATGCGCATGTTCGCCTTATTGTCCGCCTCTTCCTCCCGGATGGTTTTTCCGGTAAAGGAGAGGAATACGTCTTCAAGCGTTGGCTTGTGTATGGCGATGGAGTCAATGGGGATCTTGCGCGTGTTGAGCAGCGTCACGATGGTGCTGATATGCTGTTCGGCGTTCTGCAGGCTGATGTTCACTTCATCATGATGTTTTTCCACCCGGGTGATCCAGGGTTCTGACAGGGCGCCGACAATGGCTTCCGGATCCGGAGATTTGATCGTCACGACATCTCCCCCGATCCCATCCTTGAGGTTTTTCGGGGTATCGAGGGCTATGATTTTCCCGTGATCGATGATGGCGATCCGGTTGCAGAGCCGGTCCGCTTCATCCATGTAATGCGTGGTGAGGATGATCGTGATCCCCTTCTCGCGTGCAAGGGTGGCAATATACACCCAGAGGTGGTTGCGGGTCTGGGGGTCAAGCCCGAGCGTCGGTTCGTCCAGGAAGAGAACCGACGGGTGATGGAGAAGGCCGCGGGCAATCTCAAGTCGCCTCCGCATCCCGCCGGAGAATGTTTTGACGATGTCGTTTTTCCGGTCTTCCAGCTCAACGAGCTTCAGGAGTTCGGCGATCCTCTGCTTCCTTATGTCGGCGGGGATACGGTACAGGCGCCCGTGAAAGTCCATGTTTTCCCAGGCAGTCAGTTCTTCGTCAAGGCTCTGGTCCTGGAAGACAATGCCGATGGATTTCCGTCCGCCATCCTCGTCGTGTTCGATATCAATGCCATTGATCGTTGCTGAACCTGAAGTGGGACGGAGCATGGTGGAAAGCATGGACAGCGTCGTTGTTTTCCCGGCACCGTTGGGGCCGAGGAGGCCGAAGATCTCTCCCTGTTCAATATCAAAGGAGATGTTATCTACGGCGACAAGATCATTGAATTTTTTGGTTAAATTCTGTATGTGTATTGCGTTAGCCATGTTATTCGATCCATTCCCGTACATCCAGATATTCTTCCGGTAGCTGTGCTGCCTGTTTCATTAATACACTTCTCATTGTACCATTCAAAGCGATGAAATACAATCAGGCGGACTTCAAACAGGAATTTGGGGCGATATAAAAGATTTTGTGATTAATTAATCGGGGTACCACCAGTTTCCTTACGCAGGACCTTCTAAAAAAATTACAAAAGCTGGCCGGGAAATTCAGATTCTTTAAGGGAGTCGGAGAACTGCTCATCCATACAAGAATGCAAAAAAGGGGGAGCCATTCAGTCAGAATACAGAAAGAAAGGGTAAGAG
>DATEXZ010000049.1:0-3033 GCA_035256445.1 Methanoregula sp. | reverse complement strand
GAACGGGGAGTTTGATATCATCTATAACGCTGCCAGCGGAGAGGTCATCAACCGCCAGCTGGATTCAGGGAAAGCAATTTTTCAGCTCACCGGGCCGGGAAGTCTCCAGCGTCCGGATGCCGGGTATGCTCTCATGCAGGCGATTAAAAGCCAGAATATCGATGATGATTTCACGACCGTTCCTTTTTTTGTGGATGAACCCACCTCCCTGATCAACCCGATCGGCAACCATTATATCGGCGACAGGTTTACCCTGAGCGGTTCGACCAACCTGGCAGTGGGCAATGATCTTCTGGTTGAGATTTACTCCTCGTCATTCAGCCCCACGCAGAAGGTGCAGGGCAGTGGATTTTCCGGATCGAGCGGTACTGTAAAAGTCGTCCCGGGAACCGGCGGGTACAACACCTGGTCCTTTGACGTGGATACATCCACATTCAGGGCAGATGAGTACCTCGTGAAGGTTTCGGGAGTAACACGTGAGGTAATCGCCTCTGCTACTTTTACGGTGACTGAACGTCCTGCCGTGACAGATACGACCCCGATCCCTGCAACTCCAACTCTTACGCCAGACACAACACAGACTTCGATATCCCCGACCCAGCCTCCGGCAACGCAGTCTTCGCTCTCCGTTATCTGGATAGTAGTGGGTCTTTTTGTGTTGTATGTCGCGCGGCTTACGGGGAGAATTTAATTTTTGTATACCTTTTACTTTGAATGAATCGAGAAAACAGGTTACCTTGAATATTATTTTAATTTTGAGACCACCCGCCTCAGGGCCTCTTCGAGGCACGGCGGGACAGGGACGTTGTTCATAATTAGTTTGTTACCGATCCGCCGCGGGGGCGTCCCTCCGGGGGCGGCGGCGTTACTCCTGAATTAATTGAGATTATCAATCCCTCATGATATCAAATAGTATGATTTTCATCCTCGAATGAAGGCTCGCGGATTTGTTATTTCGATCCGTACTTCCTGACATGTTTCCATGTCTTGTGGTACTGATCAAATCTCTCTGCTTTTTCATTGTATATTCCCGGGTCTTCCCGGCGGAAGAGCTTTCGATCCTCGCCAACCGGGCATACTTTGATACAGAGGCCGCACGGGGAGATATATCGCTTGGATAATGCTTCTGACCGTATTGCGCAGGTCTTCTTGTCGATCAACTTTTTTGGATAATTATCACCGCCGATGGCTTTTACCGGGCAGACGTTTACGCACCGCATGCACCGAATGCATAACGGATCTTCCATTATCGGGTCCGGAGGAATCTCTGCTGCGGTGAAAATTGAAGTGAATCTCACCCGCGGCCCGAACTTTTTTGTCAGCAGGGTATTATTGATGCCAAAATTTCCCAGACCGGCAAGAAGGGCTGCATGCCGGTGCGAGAAAAATGCGACGGGTGTATCCTTGAGAATTGTTACCGACCCATACCCGTCCCTTGGAACTCCTATAGATGGAAATCCTTCTTCATTGAGAAACGTCGCAATCCGGTAGCCGTTTATGTCAAGCAGGGTATTGACCGTCCGGTACAGTTCATGATACCAGATGGAGGGCGATGTTTCCACAATCGGCAGGTCGACCGGCAGACCGATGACAATGACAGTCTGTGCTTCCGGAAAAATCGCCCGGGGCCTGAACTCCTCGGGGACCCAGGGTTCGAACAGGGGCTTGTCCCAGCGGGCGACCGGGGCAAAACCTACAAGGGGGATATCCAGAGCCTCACATTTCTTCCTGATCTTTGCCTTCAAAGCCCGGCTCATATTCCTACGTAGGACGGGACCTGCGATAAAAGGATTTGAAGGCAGAATCTGATTGCAAGGATGGATATGCTATCCTGCACCGTGAAAGACAGATAATCCGGTCAGCCGAATCGATTCCTTTGCTAATCGAAATACAAAATCCGGTGATGACTTATGAAGGGGATTTGAACCCCGGTTTACGGTTTCAGGCGGGTTGCCAAGAAAATGGGATATCTTATCCTTCCATCACCGAGCAAAGTACCGTTCGTTCCCGTCCGGCGTTCACATCAAGTTCAAGTACTACGATCTGCTGCCATGTCCCGCACATGAGAGTACCATTCGCCAGCGGTATTGTGAGCGAAGGCCCGACCAGCGCTGCTTTTACATGTGAACGGCCATTTCCGTCGCCCCACCGGGCGTTATGGGCATACGTGACATCGTCCGGCGCAAGCACGGAGAGTGCCCGCCGGAGATCGGATAGTACTCCGGGCTCAAATTCAATGGTTGTCAGAGCGGCTGTCGAATGCCGCACGAACAGATGAACGAGTCCTTCCTGTATCCCGCTTTCACGGACCGTTTTTTCAACATCGGACGTTATATTGATGATATCGCCTTCGGCTTTTGAGGTAACCTTAAGGATCTTCCGGAACATCAGTGCACCGTGTACCACTCTTTACGTTTCAGGAAAAAAATGATTCTTCGGATCCGGGTTATCGTGCTGCTAATAGATGGCCTACAATGGAGGAAGGAACAATGGCGGATCAGCCAAATACCCAGAACATATTACCCGAATCTAGTATTTTGAGGGTCCCCCGCATCAGGGCCTCTCCGAGGTACGGCGGGGCAGAGAGGTTTAAGTATTTTTTAGTTACTGATCCGCCGCGGGGGCGTCCCTTCGGGGACGGCGGCGTTCATCATAAATGGAATGTTCAGTAAGCATGCTATCGCATACCCCTTGCATTTTTCTCTGAGTTGTTCTCGGAATTCTCGATCCCTGGTGTTACTGGATAAAATCATAAGAATTGATATGAATCATAAGGCTCGAGCGGTCACGTCGGCACAGCGGATTTATTATCTGGTGGTAATGGGGAACAATTTCCAGTAATCCCGGAATCTTCGTTTTAATTCCAAATCTGAACGTGGAGCGCGAAACGATTAATATTCAGAAAAAGAACGATTCCTGAATTAAAAATCAGGACGAAGTTTCAGTACCTTCTTCAGGTCCAACTTCATCTTCATTTCCCCTGGTATTCTTCTCCGGTTCTGAACCCTCAGGCTCCTCCACCACATCAGGTTC
>DATEXZ010000048.1:0-19270 GCA_035256445.1 Methanoregula sp. | reverse complement strand
GGCCTGGATTCGTGTCTCAGAATCCATCTCCGGGCTCTTGCTCCCACAACCCGTACCGATTACAGGCTTGTTGGGCCGTTACCCCAACAACAACCTAATCGGCCGCAGACCCATCCTATGGCGGCGGACCTTTCAACTACAGAGCATTCCAGCTTCCATAGTCTATGGGGTATTATCCCCAGTTTCCCGGGGTTATCCCCCTCCATAGGGTAGGTTGTCCACGTGTTACTGAGCAGTATGCCGAGGTCTTGCACCTCTCGACTCGCATGGCTTAATCGAACTCCGATAGCAGTGGCCTCTGGCAGGATCAACCAGAATTTTAATTGTACAATGTACGCACACTTTAGTTACTGAACTGTTTTAAGGAATTAGCGGTTACTAAACAAATTTCCGCATTGCCAGTATCAACGTCAGAACCAACTCCGGTCAAGCCGGGTCTCGTTGGATCTCCATCAAAAGTAATTGGAAGATTATTATCGTCGTGTTTGCTTTACTTAAACACAGGCCTATAGTGTAGGTTACAGGATTATTTATACCTTGTTACCTGCACATTTTTTCTCGGAACCGACATCGCCCCTGCGGCAGATTTTCGTCGGTTCGTCATCAGATTTTGTGGATCTACATATAACACAGTCAACCATTTAAAAGTTACCCCCCTCACTTTACCTCATTTTTCGCCACAATCTATCGACCCGAAAATATACTCAGAAAAAATAACTTCTGATTGCTGCAGTATGGTAATTTTAGCCCCAATTTTCCTGTATTCAGGACATGTGATGTGGACGGGCAAATCCGGATTTTCCTGAATTGTATCTTTTTTCAGATAATGCTCGTTTACGAAAGCGCGATATTGATTCAGATCACCTGCCGTCAGTGAACCTGATTTTTGATTTTGTGAAAATAAAACCATGCCGCGATCGCGCGGAGAACGATTTCCTGTCAGTGCCACATGACAGCGCCTCAGGTATCTGCGTGAGAGACCTGCACGTAGACATCACCGAAAAATTCCTCCTGTCGTAATGAACAACGACCTTCCAGAGCTAAAAAGAGGAGCGGGATGTACACCTCAGGTATGCCCCAGCCCAGTTTCTGACAGAGCTCCAGCAGCGTCATTTCCTTTTCCAGGTCAATACATTCAAGGCATTCCTCAAGGACCGTCATTGCCGATTCCTGGTAGCCTTCATCATGAGCAATGCCCACAACGTCTTCGGCATAGATCAGGTCATCGCTGCTGTCCGTGAGGCGGCGACGTCTCCGCTCCTCTTTTTCAATATTTTTAAGTTCTATGATCAACTCAAAAAGGGTGACCGGGCTCTTTCGCAGATTCTTACGGTCAAGGCGGCGTTGTATCTCGTGTTCCAGCCGCTCGATGGGTCCGAGCCTGCCCTGATAGTCAGCATCGGAATCGAGTTCCAGGTCAAAGTTTTCACCAAGCGTCTCATCGTCCTCATCCGGACCTGGTTCTTCCTGATCTGACTGGAGGAAGAGATGTTCTGATTTCATCCTCAGCAGCGTGGCCGCATAAAAAAGCGTACGCCCCGAGACCTGAAGATTCAGCTGCCGGCGTCGTTCCAGTTCGTTAAGAAACCGGTCGGTTACTTCTATTATATCGATATTCCACGGATCGATCTCCCCGCGTTCGGCAAGACCGACGAGGATCTCGACCGGGTCCTCAACTGCTTCCTGGAGCGTCGGATCGACAGGTGCGGGGACTTCCGGGACAAGACCGTTCTCCGCCTGTCCCCCCTCTTTTCTACCAGGATCGCTTTCTGCTGGTAGTACTTGTGGTTGATGAGAAATTACGGGGGTATTTTGCCCATGTTCATCTTCAGCCGGATCAGCCATGTGCTTTTACCCCGGTGACAAGCGTGCTTTTGTCCGGGCGCAGGGTGACTCCCATGATCCGTTCTGCTGCCTCGATCATGGGTTTGCGCAGGGAGACGATGACAAACTGGGACTGGGGGGAGAGCTCGGTTATCATGGAGGCAATCCGCTCAACATTGGATCCGTCAAGCGACATGTCCACTTCATCAAACGCATAAAAGGGGGCGGGGATATACCTCTGGATAGAGAAGATGAACGCAAGCGTGGTAAGAGATTTTTCTCCTCCTGACAACGAAGAAAGGAGGTGGACTTTTTTGTCGCGGGGCTGGACAGCAAATGTCATGCCACCGGCAAACGGGTCTTCCTCGTTTTCCAGGATAAGGTGCCCGCTCCCGCTTGTCAGCCGCGCAAATATCTCCCGGAAATTGGCATCAATTGCACGGAAGGCGGTGGTGAAGGCTTCGTACTTCATCTGCTCAAATTTCTCTATCCGCTCGATAAGGGTCGCCCGTTCACGGGACAGGGTGTCTTTTCGCTCTGTTCGTTCCCCGACCTGCCTCTCCACCTTCTCGTACTCTTCAATCGCGAGCATATTCACGGCCCCGATCTTCCGCAGTGCCCCGTCTGCCTCTGCAATCTTCCCTTCGATTTCAGAAAGCGACAGGGTTGTGTCCATATCACCCACCTGCTGCCTGAGCGTTTCCACTTCACCGCGAAGAGTCCGGGCACGTTCCTCAATCGCACTCGTCAGGACCGTAATCCGCTCTCTTTCGGCATCGAATTTCATTATCTTCAGTTCAGAGTCCTGGATGTGCTGGGAGGCTTCTGCCCGCTTGGTACGTAGTTCGTCGAGCACACCGGAAAACTCCTTCTGCCGTTCCTCAAGCACGGCAATCTGTGATTTGTGTGCAGCGATCTGCTCATTTGAACCCGCGATCTCGGTGTCTATCTGACGGTTGCGTTCATCCTGACGTTTACGTTCATCTGCCAGCTCCAAAAGTCGTGCGTTAAAATGCTGCCGTTCGCGCTGGGCATCATTGATATCCCCTTCCTTGTTTCGCAGGCGGCGCTCCGACTCTTCAATCTCCTTTCTCTTCTTCTCTATCTGCTCGGTGAGGACCGGGATATTGGTATCGTCAAGCCGTTTCTTGATCTCATCGATACGGGCGCCGATTTCGTTGATTGTTTCTGTGGTTTTATCAAGAGATGCTTCGAGCGCGGTGAGTTCGGATGCCCCGTTTCTTGTCTCTTCCTGCTGGCGGGCAACAGCCACATCAATGGTCTGCTTCTCAACCGTGATCGCTTCGAACCTGCGGGAAAACTCTTCGGTGAACATCCCGAAACGTGCGATCTTCTGGTCGATTTCGTTACGTGTTGCCCGCCGGGCATCCACTTCGGCGGTGATCCTTTTAATCCCCGCTTCAAGGGTTGCCGCCTCAGCCTGGATTTCGCCAAGGTGTGCACGGATGCGGATGATCTCGTCATCGACAGCGGCACCGAAGCCCCGACCACCCGGCTTTTTCGTCGCACCGCCCGTCATCGCCCCGCTTCTGTCCAGCAGTTCGCCTTCAAGCGTCACCATGCGGTACTTACCGATCAGTTTGCGCGCCCGCTCAAGGGTATCAACGACAACAGTCGCCCCGAGTGCAACAGCAAAAGCCCGGTCAAACTTCGGATCATATTCGACCAGATTGACCGCATAGTCGATAATACCGGGTTCTTTCAGGGGCGGAAGGGCCGGAGGTCTTAACTTGTTCAGGGGGAGGAAGGTAACCCGCCCGAGACGTTCTTCTTTAAGGTACCGGATTGCATCCGCCGCCACCTGGTCATCATCACAGACAACGAACTGAAGCTTGTTCCCTGCAGCAATATTGAGAGCGGTCGCATACTCGGCAGGAGCTTTTCCGAGGTCTGCGATCGTTCCGTGCACATGCTCCATGGCCATAACCGCTTCAAGTGCCCTGCCTCCTGATTCGCCCCGGGCCTGCTGCGCTGCCTCGAGACGGAACACATCCTGTTCGTATTCCCGGATCTCTGTCCGGAGGCGTTCCAGGGATGACCGTTGCGCAAACATCGCACCCTCCAGCTCTGCAAGCGCCCGATCAAGCTCTTTTTTCTCGCTGATAAGATCCGATACACTCCGCTCGCTGTCTGAAAGCTGGGACTGCTTGGCAGTGTACTCCTCATCCAGCTGGCTGAGGAGCAGGGTGAGGCGTTCAAGTTCCGTGGTGCGCATCCTGCTCTTTTCGATCAGCATATCCTGCTGGTGAAGGATCTCCGAGCGCTGCCCCTTCTTCTCTTCAAGATCTTTTAAGAAGGCGAATAATCGTTCGCGGGCACCTTCAGTATCCTCTCCGTGCTGCCGGATCTCTGTCTCAAACTTTTCAAGCTGGGCTTTGGCTCCCGCAACTTCCATGGCGATGTTCGTTCGATCAATAGAGAGCGTGCGGATCTGGTCGGTACATTCCGCAACCCTGGCTTCGGCACGTTTCGTATCCATATAGACACGGTTAATTGCCTCAAGATTAGCTTCCTTATCCTTTCGCAGGCGTAAAATTGTCTGCTCTGCAAGTTTTATCCCGCCTTTTGCCTCCTCGAGTTCAGCGATAAGCTTGAGATAGTCAGACCCGCTCTTCTTGTTAATCAGGTCATCAATATCTGCCAGATCGGCTTTCAGGTAGGAGAGCTCATTTTCTTCAAGACTGCGGTCAGCGGCGATGCGGGCGAGCTGGATACCGTGTTCCTCGGTCGATCGCAGAAGTGAGGTCAGCTCCTTTTCACGCTCATGGAGATGGGCGGCGGCACGGCAGTTCTGGAAATATGCAAGGTCCTTTTGCCATTTCTGGTACTCCAGAGCGTGCTCCCGCTCGCGTTTCAGCTCATTTGCCCTCCGGGTCAGCTCAATCAGGAGCAGTTCTTCCCGCTCGATCCGCTCCCTCACGATATCCAGTTCGGAAAGAGACTGCTGTTTTTTTACATCAAACTCCGAGACACCCGCGATTTCATCAATAATCTTTCGCCGCTCGAAGTCACTCATCTCCATGATGCGGGTCACATCCCCCTGCATCACGACATTGTAACCATGGGGTTTTATCCCATGCCGTGCGAGGTGGTCGACAATATCGCTCTGCTTGCAGAGACGTTCATTCAGGTAATTATAGCTGTAATACCCGTTGCCGGTACGTTTTATTCTTCTCCGGATCTTCGTCCCGTCAGAAAATTCGAGTGCCACCTCTGCGGTATTCCTGCCGGAATTGAGGTTAATCAGATCGGTAAGTTTCTCGGCACGCAGGTTCCGGGAGCTCGACAGCGCAAGCACAAAAAGGACAGAATCGATGATATTGCTTTTACCCGAACCATTGGGCCCGGAAATGACGGTAAAACCCTCTAAAAAAGGAATTTTTGTCTTTTTGGAAAAAGACTTGAAATTATCAATCTCCAGTTCTGTGATATGCAAAGATCCGGCTCCTTACTTCTTTGCAGGATCCTTTTTGTTTTCTTCTGCGGCGTAGATTAGATCGCTTTGTTTGCCTTTGACAGATGTTCCCTTCTTGTTACGCCCGTAACCTGCCGATGCAACGATGTATTCTTTATTTCCGCGGCGCGGTTCAAGCTTCATGGTTCCGTCTGTCTGCATGATCATGTCCATTGCCTGTTCGGGAGGCGCAGCGGGAGCATCAGCCGGTTTTCCACCTTTTCGCATGACCACCGTGCTTGGAGAGCCAGGTGCTCCGGCAGGGGAAACCGTCTGCGGCTGGGCACCCTGCACGCCGGGTTGTGCCCGTTTGAGCTCCGCCCTGCGACCTTCTTCAGTCGTTTTGGCCATTTTCATGGCAACGGACTTGAGATCCAGCAGCTCCTGGGTCAGTCCCTTGACAAGCGCTTCCATATCCCTCAGTTTCTTTTCTATCGCAACGATACGCTCTTCGGTTGCAGCTCCGGTTCCTGAAATTTCCATCATCGGTATCAGTTTCTCCTCACAGTCGCGTTCATGGTTACTATCTGATCTTTGCATCAGATGGGCGCCCTGATGATTCTTCTGTACTGGTGCGGCGCTCTCTATAAATAATAGTAGTGATCGTCAGATAAGGAAAAAAGGTTTGTGCTTCATCCCAAAAAAAACTGCCAGTGGGCGCCTGAAAAACACCTCAAAAACGAGATATCCGTGTTTTCATGACCCCGGGATATTATTTCCTGGATAATCAGCAATGCCGCGAATTTGTGCTGCCCCCGGATAATTACCGGATGCTGACCAATACACATACTATCACCGGGAAAAGGTATTACCTGATTGCAGCCAACCTTTCTCCATATGTCCTATCTGTCTAAAACTGATCCAGAAATAGCAGATATCATCGAGAAGGAGCGGCTCCGCCAGCTGAACGGGCTGGAGCTGATTGCGTCTGAAAATCTTGTTTCGTACGCCGTACTCGAGGCAATGGGGTCGATCATGACCAACAAATATGCCGAAGGTTACCCCGGAAAGAGATATTACGGGGGTTGTGAATTCCACGACATGGCAGAGAACCTTGCCCGTGATCGGTTAAAGAAACTGTTCGGGGCTGAACATGCAAATGTCCAGCCGCATTCAGGAACCCAGGCAAACATGGCGGTGTATTTTGCGTTCATGAAACTGGGAGAGAAGATCCTGAGCATGAAACTCAACCAGGGCGGGCATCTCTCCCATGGTTCGCCCGTCAGCTTCACCGGTAAGTTCTACCAGGTCGCCCAGTACGGGGTCGACCCAAAGACAGAGATGCTGGATTACGGTACAGTCGAGGAAATGGCACGAAAGGAAAAACCCCAGATCATCGTCTGTGGGGCCTCAGCCTATCCCAGAACTATCGATTTTAAGGCATTCCAGGAGATTGCAGACGGTGTGGGAGCATACTGCATGGCAGACATCGCCCACATTGCAGGGCTCTGTGCAGCCGGGATCCACCCGAATTCCGTCGGGGTCGTGAATTTCACCACGACAACGACCCATAAGACACTCCGGGGTCCACGGGGCGGGGCGATCATGTGCAACAATGAGTATGCACAGGCAATCGACAAAGCGGTATTTCCGGGCATGCAGGGAGGTCCGCTCATGAATACCATAGCCGCAAAAGCGGTATGTTTTGAAGAAGCCCTCAAACCCTCGTTTAAGGAATACAGCAGACAGATCGTGAAAAATGCCAAAGTGCTTGCCGAAACGCTGACCGACAACGGCCTGCGGCTTGTGTCCGGGGGCACAGACAACCACCTCATGCTCCTCGACCTCACCGGACAGGGCATTACCGGTCTTGAGGCAGAAGTTGCGCTGGGTAAAGCCGGCATCACGGTGAATAAAAACACCATCCCGAATGAGACGAAGAGCCCGTTCGTGACAAGCGGGCTGCGGATTGGGACGCCCGCAGTCACCTCCCGCGGCATGAAGGAGGCAGAAATGCGCCGGATAGGTGCCTGGATCGCACGGGTACTGAAGGATATCCACAACGAAGCAGTAATCAGGGAAGTGCATGCAGATGTTACCCTGATGGCAGGAAGGTTCACCCTGCATCCCGAGTAAAAATAACCGGACCTCCCCATGGCCACGATCCTTGACGGAAAAAAGATTGCAGATATGCGGATGGAGATCCTCAAAGAAGAGATCGAGGACTCCGGCCTCTACCCAAGGTTAGCGACTCTGATTGTCGGCAGCGATCCGGCTTCGCAGATGTACGTCCGGATGAAGCACCGCGCCTGTGAAAAGACAGGTATCGGATCAGTAGGGATGGAACTTGCCGAGGATGCAACAACCGCACAGGTACTCAGGACCGTGACACAGCTGAATAATGATACCGACATCAATGGCATCCTTATCCAGCTCCCTCTCCCTCACCAGGTCGATGCTGCATGCGTAATCGCCGCAGTTTCACCTGAAAAGGATGTAGACGGGTTTCACCCGTTCAATCTCGGACTTCTCTTTTCAGGAAGACCGCGTTTTTCCCCATGCACGCCGAAGGGGATCATGACACTTCTCTCGGAATATAAGATTGAGGTTGCAGGAACCCGGGCTGTGGTAATCGGGAGGAGTATTGATGTGGGGCGCCCGATGGCTGCACTGCTCACCAATGCAGACGCAACGGTCACCATCTGCCACAGCAAAACAAAGAACCTGACCGGGGAACTCAGGCAGGCAGATATTCTCGTCTCGGCAGTCGGAAAAGCGCACTACATCACCCGGGAGATGGTCAGGCCCGGTGCTGTTGTTGTTGACGTGGGTATCAACCAGGTAAACGGAAAACTGGTCGGGGACGTAGACTTTGAAGAGGTGCAGCAGGTTGCCTCGGCGATTACCCCGGTGCCGGGCGGCGTAGGTCCGATGACCATCGCGACCCTTATGGAGAACACCTTTCGTGCAGCAAACGTGAGATCATGCGACACTGCCTGGTAAACAAACTCGTTATCGGCGGTGAGGCCCCGATCCGCCTGATGGGGGTGATCAACTGCAGCCCGGAATCATTTTATTCCGATTCATATGTGCCGACCGATGCTGTCTACGCAAAAGCTGTTGAGATGACAGAACAGGGAGCTGATCTTGTCGATATCGGCGCACGCAGCACAGCTCCGCATGCACAGGCGATCTCCGGAGCCGAAGAGGCGTCGCGGATGGAGGCAGCGCTCGCCCAGATGGACGGGAGCGGGATTCCGGTCTCGGTCGATACCCTCCACCCCGGTGTGCTTGAAGTCTGCCTCAGGCATGATATTCATGCCGTTAATGATATATCCGGACTCTTGTCCCCGGTTTATGCACGGCTGGTCGCGGATTCGGGGCTCCCGGCATTTCTCATGGCCTCACAACGCCAGCCGGGCGATGCGGTGGGAGTCGGACAGACGATTGCAGCACTTCATGCTGTCGTTGGTCGGTGTGAATCTTTTGGGATCAGGGAATATGTGCTTGACCCGGGCATCGGACTCTGGACTCCTCTGCGGTCTCCGGAAAACGACTGGGAACTCTGCCAGAACTTTGACCAGTTTTCTGTGTTTGACCGCCCGCTCCTTGCAGCGGTATCCCGCAAGAGCTTCATCGGCAATCTTATCAACAGAGAGCCCGTCGATCGCCTTGCCGGAAGTCTCGCTGTCACACTCATGCTCCTCCAGAAAGGGGCACGAGTGGTCAGGGCTCACGATGTCCCCCAGACCTCGGATGTGATCCGTGTATACCAGCGCATGGCGGGACAGCAATGAATACTTCGTTTACGGTATTCGGGCTCAGGACCGGGTTAATAAAGAGCGGGGACTCAATCGCGGACTGCATGATTGCTGCAGCACAACAGGCATGCGACGGTTTTAATGACGGCGACATCCTCGTGCTGGCTGAAACCGCTGTGGCAACGGCAGAAGGAAATGTCATACCTCTTTCCACCATCACCCCTTCGGCATGGGCGGAAAAACTGGCGGCCCAGTACCAGATGGATCCGCGGGTCGTCGAAGTCGTATTACAGGAGACCGACTCTGTTGTCGGCGGGATATCCGGGTTTCTTTTGTGCATGAAAAATGGCACCCTCCTTCCCAATGCCGGCGTGGATGCATCGAATGCCCCGCTTGGCTGCGTTACACCGCTCCCGGAAAATCCGGACCGGAGTGCTCTCGCCATCAAAAAAGCCATTGAAATCCGTTGTAACGCGAAGGTCGGCGTCATCATTGCCGACAGCCGGACCCATGCCATGCGGCGCGGGTGCAGCGGGGTCGCCATCGGAGCTGCCGGCATCACAGCCGTGATTGACGATCGTGGAAGAAGCGACCTGTTTGGCAGGACACTCGAAGTAACAAAGCGTGCAGTCGCGGACAATATCGCCTCAGCAGCTGAACTGGTTATGGGCGAAGCAGATGAGAGCACTCCGGGCGCGGTAATCCGGGGACTGGGTATGCCTATCGGCGACCAGACCGGCATCGAAACAATATCAGCAGAGGAATGTCTGTTCATGGGCCTGTTGCGGAAAACCAACAACCCTGAATAATTCAGGGATTCCCCATCATTTTTAACAAGTGCATCCTTGAAATCAAAGTTCGAATCTGAAATATTCGTTCAACAAATTTTTTGCAGATTGTTCATGTATTCATCTGTTAATTTTTCTGTCCCTTTCTCTCTACTCCGACTCTTCCCTTCTCTACAGAGAGCACAAATCCGAGCTCTTCGAGATAAGCACGGCTTTTTCCGGTCCCGTGGATTAACAGCTCAACAAGGTCCTCTTTCTCATCGATGTCGGTGTGGAGCCGGAAGGAATCAATAACATCGTAAGAAAGCCCTGCATCCTCGGCATTTTTTACATGCTTCAGAAAGCTCGTGCCATAGTAATCGAAATGAAACCGTTGCGGTTCTTTAAGATAGATTACATTCGTCCCGCCACCACGGCCAGGGACGAATGCCACATCTTTTCCGGTGGCAAGGACCCGTTTTAGGGACGCTGCATCAGCAAGCGGGAGGTCTGCCATAATAATCAGGAGTTGGCCGGATGCTTCGGGCATGAGTGAATTGAGCGTCTGGTTGAGATCTGCATCCCTGACGGTAATCTGGACATCTTCGCTGTCGAACAACTCCGTCCCTATGACCACCGGGCTGCAGTTAACGTCTTTTACTGCAGAGATAACATCTGCAAGCATTGCACGGGCAAAAGATTCCCTCTCCTCCTGGCTGAGCACGCAGGAGAGACGGGTTTTCGGGTTAACAGGTTTAAAGGGGATAAAGGCATGCGGGCACATTTCATACGAAATATGCAGTGAAATGAAAAAAAGATACTGATGTCGACACCAATACTGTATGAACAAAAAAAAACACCTTGTTATTCATATTCCGGTTTTTGTGGGTCTTGCAGATACCACACTGCAGGATCAACTTTCAATAGATGAGACGAGTACATTTTCTCATGCAGCACCGCATCATCACCTTCTCGCGGAATGTATTTCTCCCCCTTACTACCGTCTGCCGGAACCGCTGCGGGTACTGCTGCTTCCGTACCCCGGTCCATGACGGTTGTCTCATGTCACCCGGAGAGGTTGAAAATACCCTGAGTAACGGGGCCGCACTGGGATGTACAGAAGCACTTTTTACGTTTGGTGAGCGCCCGGAAGAAGAACCGGGTTTTCTGGCATATCTTAACCGTGCGGGTTATACAACTATTCTTGATTATTGCGAAGCCATGTGCAGGAGAAGTATTGCCTGCGGGATCCTTCCTCACACCAATGCGGGTATCCTCACCTATGAAGAAATGGACCGGTTACGTGCAGTAAATGCAAGCATGGGACTGATGCTGGAAACTACTGCACATGTCCCTGCGCATGCCGGGTCAAAAGGCAAGGAACCTGCTGTACGACTGGGGATGATCGAGGATGCCGGAAAACTCAGGATACCTTTCACCACCGGTCTCCTTTTAGGCATTGGTGAAACCATGGCCGACAGAGAAGAATCCCTCCTGGCAATCCGGGATCTTCACCGGAGATACGGCCATATCCAGGAGATCATTATCCAGAATTTTTGTCCTAAACCAGGGACACCTATGGCACATTTCCCGGTGCCGGGTACCGAAGAGATTTGTTCGACTATCCGGTTGGCACGCAGCATTCTCCCAAAGGAGATTGCAATCCAGATCCCTCCCAACCTCATCGATGCTTCCCGGCTCATTGAATGCGGCGTTGATGACCTTGGTGGTGTCTCACCCCTCACCATCGATTATGTTAATCCCGAACATCCCTGGCCTGCACTGGAAGAACTCAAAAAGATCGTCGGTGACGCTCATCTCCGCGAACGGCTTTGCATATACCCGCAGTATATAAAGAGAGGATGGTATCACAAGGACTTGCAACCCCTAATAAACCGGCTCGACCAAACAGTAAAGGCAAGGAGCAGTGGATCGTGAAACAGAAAGACCTCCTCTACAAGGGCAAGGCAAAATCGGTATACACAACCAGTGACAAGGGAAAACTTATCGTAGAATTCCGCGATGATATCACCGCCTTCGATGGCGGAAAAAAAGATGTCCTGAAGAACAAGGGAAATTATAACGCGGAAGTCTCGGCTTTTTTCTTTGAATACCTCCAGCGAAACGGTATAAAGGCCCATTTTTTCACCATGCTTGATCCTCACCGCATGGTGGTAAGAAAACTCGAGATGATCCCGCTTGAAGTGATCGTGCGGAATATCGCGGCCGGGTCCATTGTCAGAAATTATCCCTTCAAAGAGGGAACGCCGCTTGTTCCTCCCCTGATCGTGATTGATTATAAGGACGACGCACGCCATGATCCCATGCTCAACGACGAGATCATCGTTGCTCTCAACCTCGTCACCCCTTCCGAACTTAAACGGATCAAAAAGATGGCACTTGAAGTAAACCAGCTCCTTTCAACACTCCTTGCAGCACAGGGCATAACGCTGGTGGATTTCAAGATCGAGTTTGGCCGTCAGGGTAAGACGATATATCTGGGCGATGAGATCAGCATGGACTCCATGCGTCTCTGGGATAAAAAGACCGGCGAATCACTGGATAAGGATGTATACCGGTTCGAAAAAGGGGATGTGATGGCCACCTACCATAAGGTGGCAGAACGGATAACAAAACCGGTAAAACCACGATAAGCGAGCTGCTGATTTTTTCCTGACAGGGCAGTCCTGTAACAATCGCAAAGAATAACGTCCCTGATAAAGAAATATATCGTGAATGAATACAGTATCCGGATGGGGTCTGGTGTCATGACAGAAGAAAATGCCGAAGAAGAAGAGATGCTCAAATGGGCAAAAGGATATGCAAAAAAGCAGGGCTGGACACTCAATACTGACGAAAAGCAACGCGGTACCGTAATCCGCGGGCTGGTGCGGAACAAAAAGAAGTTCGGGAGGCCCTACTGCCCATGCCGTATCCGGAGCGGGGATGAGGAAAAGGATATCGCAATCGAATGTCCGTGCGTGTACCATAAAGATGAGGTTACCAAAGAAGGGCACTGCCACTGCAACCTCTATTATAAAACGGCCTGATTACTTTTTTTGAATGAAAAATCCCAAAAAATACCTGGTTTGCATGCGCCCTGACAGGGATACACTCTCTTCGCATTCTCTTTCCTGTGCCACAGGCCTCCCACCGGTCCGTGGTACATCCACGGAGGTGATTATCCTGGGAAGTTTTCCCAGCTGTCAGTCACTACAACACCAGGAATACTACGGGAACCCGCAGAACCATTTCTGGAAGATTGTTGAAGCCCTGTTTCAGATCGACTACCATCTTCCCTACAGTGTAAGGACGACCCGGTTAACCGATCATAAGATCGCACTGTGGGATGTTGTCTCCACCTGCTGCAGGCAGGGCAGTGCAGATGCCCGTATACGCTCCCCCGTTTTTAATGATCTTCGCAGTTTTTTTGCATCATGCCCGTCACTCCGTCTCATCGTCATGAATGGCAGCACTGCCGGGAGATACTTTTCCATGATGAAAATGACACTCCCGGTTCCTGTTGTTGTGCTGCCATCAACGAGCCCGGCAAACGCCCGGCTTTCCCTGAACGAGAAAATTAAAAGATGGGGGATCATCCGTAACCAGGAAGTTTAAAAATACAATTTTCGGGCGAGGAGCTATCGAAATTGAGGAATGTCAAAACTGTTTACTCTGTGTTTTTTCTATGAAGAACATTTTATGTGCGAAAGTCACCCGCTTCAGGGTTTCTTCGAGGTATGGCGGGTCAATGTCAATGAGGTTGCGATGAATTTTCGCATTTGATCCGCCACGGGGGCGCCCCGTCGGGGGTGGCGGCGTTTATCACAAAGAATTCAAAGATGTGATATTTCGAAAAAATGCGGATGGATCGTCATTGTATTATTTTGCAAGAGTCACCCGCCTCAGGGCCTCTCCGAGGCACGGCGGGGCAGGTTAGTTTTCTTGAGTTTAGTCACCGATCCGCCGCGGGGTCGTCCCTTCGGGGGCGGCGGCGTTCATTGTACCTGGGGATGAATAGTCCCAGTCTACCATCTGAATCAGAATGAGGTTAATTTTCGCAATCAGGTTAGAATGCGTTGCTTCATATCATTCTTAAGAATATGCGTGAGTGGAAACAAGTCACCCAAATCTCACCTGATTACAAACATAAATTCCAGGCTCTGTTGAACACTCCCGGGGGCTTTGCCCCGGCCACTTGGCATCCCCATTATGATATCCATGGAAATCCGAAACACCTGAATATCCGTCACTCATGTGAGATCGGGGTTTTTCACAGAGCAAGATTTTAAAAAACTATCAGATTTATTACCGACCCATACGGAATTTCAGGAAGATGACATGGTACATCGCGTAGAACCCGACCAGCACTGCAGAGGTATACCCGAGGATCGCAATCCAGAATATTTCCCTGGGGAGGGTAAACGGCGATGCGAGAAGCACAAGCGAGGATCCGACCACCAGCGATGCGACCACAAATCCGATCATGATCTTATCGCTGGCCTTGTCAAGCGCCATCTGGACTTTCTGCAGATCCGCTTCCTCGGCCTCCAGTTTGAACGACCCTGTTGAGAGCCTCCGCAGCATCAGGTTGAGATTACGTGGCATATCCAGGACAGCATCGGCAGCTTCCAGAAGGGAGGCGGAGGCTCTTTTCAGGTATGCAGCGGAAATCTCGCCGGTATCGGCAAGTTTTGTCAGGTACGGGGTAATCTCTTTGCTGAAGTTAAAATTCGGGTCAAGCCGCAGACCTATATCGAGCACCATCATAAAGACCTTAAGCAGGAGCATCAGGTTCATCGGGACTTTCAGGCGATGGCGTCGCATTGACTCGGTGAGTTCTGTGACGACGAGCTGAAAATTGAGTTGTGAGACGTCGTTTCCTCCGCTGCCAAAATCATGCATCATGATATAGAGATCGTCCCGAAGGGTCTCCCGGTCACTTTCCTCGATAGGGATCCCAAATCCTTCGAGCGAACGGAGCAACAGTTCGATATCTTCATTCACAAGGGCAAAGAGGAGGTTGGTGAAATTCTGGCGTTTTTCCGGTCTCAGTATGCCGACGATTCCGAAGTCCAGGAACACGATGTCTCCTTCTTTTGTCACCAGCAGGTTGCCCGGGTGAGGATCCCCGTGAAAGAACCCGTCCTCGAAGATCATCTTCATGTATGCCCCGAATCCGCGAACACCGATCTCGTGCGGGTCAAGACCCATGGCAGTTATCGCATCAGGATCATCAATCCGAACCCCCTCAATAAACTCCATGACCAGGACCTGAGGTGAGGAGTATTCCCAGAAGATCTTCGGGAACCGGATACCCGGTTCATTCCGGAAGTTCCGGGTCATTCTTTCGGCGTTTCGGGCATCCCTGGTGAAATCAAGCTCCTTTACTATCTGCTGGGAAAAGTCATCCACCATCCCAACCGGATTGTACAGGCGGGTCTCGGGAAATACGTTCTCGATCCGTTCTACGAGTGACTGGAGGACACCGATATCAGTTTCGATAATTTCAACAATGCCGGGTCTCTGGACCTTAAGAGCGACCCTGGTCCCGTTTTTCAGGACCGCAGCATGAACCTGGGCCAGAGAGGCCGAGGCAACCGGTATTTCATCGATTTCGCAGAACCACTCATCCAGGTCAGGGCAATTCTCTTCCAGTACCACACGAATGTCAGAGAAAGGGAGGGGGTTTGCGTGGTCCTGGAGTTTCTTGAGCTCATCGATCAACTCCGGTGGCAGCATTTCTGTCCTCGTGCTCGCAATCTGCCCGAACTTTATAAATGTCGGGCCGAGTTCCTCGAGGGCAAACCGTATCCTTTCGTAGATCGTGGATGTATCGGGAGATTTCCCTGATACCGGGCGCCGGAACCAGGTTTTTCCGGGAAATATTCTCTCAAGCCCGAGGCCAAAGCCATATTTACCCAGTATATCCACGATCTGCGCATACCGCCTGATACGGGTGACCATGCGTATACTATGGACGCCGGGATACTTAAGGCGTGCTTCTCCCTGTACCATCCCCTCCATGGCCGGTCGGATTAAAAGAAGATCTCCCGGGATTATATCTATCCAGAACAGTTTGATCAGGGGAATGGGACCTCATAGTACAGGAATCACGGATATCATACGCCATCTGCCCGATTCGCTGCCCTTTTTCCCCATACGGGTGGCAATCTGGAAAGGGAAAGAGGAATACTGCTGGAGCAGCGGCATCCGGCTTGAATGATCCTATTGTTCCTGCTTATGATTTGTGAAAGAGGACAATCCTGTTGGTATTTGTGCCGGAAGTCATATTATCAACACCCCAGATGTTTGAAGTCTTGGTGAATATCTGCTGGTTGATTAATACCCCTTCGCAGGTAAATCCCGCAGATATTCCGGGAGAGACAACATAGTCTTCCAGCTGAATAGTCCGCTTTCGGACCTCCCCCACTTCAAATGCAACATATCCACCGGATCGGGTGACACGGAAGAGTTCACGGAATACCGCACTTATGACACCCGACCATTCAGTTGGATTCCTGGCCATCGTTATCTGGTCCCCGATTATCTTCTCATCGAACCCGTTAAACCAGCAGCGGAGCCAGTTGTCCTCCCTGTACTGGACAATATCAAGAAACGGGGGTGAGGTGACGGTCAGCTGTACACCCGAATCCGGAATTTCGGGAGTTGAACGTGCATCGCCGGTAAGAAGGCGGGCCTTTTTTCCTGCCTGTTTCAGATTCGCTTTTTCAGCGGGAGACAGTGAACGTAACAGGCTCTTTGTCTTGTTCAGAATTATCCGGTGTGTGTCACGGTACTCCGGGGTCTGCCGGAGTTTCCTGTTGATCCTGTGCTGGCTCTGTTGCGATACTGCCTGGTTGGGGGGAAGAGTGTAGACGGAGAAAAATCCTTTCGAATGACCGGTGAGGCGGTTGGTTGCCACCATCGCAATCCAGCGGTCAATCATGTCATCCCTGCGATCAGCCCTTTTCCTGATGATATATTCCCTCAGAGCAACGATCTCTTTTTCTGTGTCAGGATGGTAAAACATGGAAAGATCGATTGATGCCATTCCGGTGTCGCGCGGGATGGAAGCAAGGCGCTTCTCGACAGCAGGGAGATCCGGAGGGAAAAACCGGGGCTCAGTTATAATCCTGGAGAGCGGATTTGCATCATTTGCAAGAACATTACGTCCCCTGAGCCCTGCTTCAATTACCGTTGTGCCCCGCCCACTGAACGGATCGTATACCGTATCACCTTTACGGGTCAGGAGATCGATAAAGAACCGCGGAAGTTGCGGTTTAAAGCACGCACGGTAGGAGATCTCGTGAAGCGATGACGCCTGTCTCTGACGGGATGTCCAGAATTCATTGGTATATTTAGGGATGGTGACTGCCCCTATCACGGTATCCGTACTATCCGTGGGGCATGCGGTCTCACTCACGAATGTCCGGAGATACCGTGCCGGGTTATTATCCGGTAAAGAGGATGTGCCGCTCACCATATCTCATGGTAGGTTGACGGATGAAGGTATAATGCTGGTGCCTGTTGCGGCGATACATCGTAAAGCATCAGGATGTCGTAATCCTGCCTGGAAATAAAAAATGAATCCATATGTATCTATTGAGCCGCTTGTTGTCATCCTTCGGGACTTTCCGGGGGATTCAAAAGCGTATCAGAAAAAAAAGGACTCTACTCGATTCCGCTCACACCCGGAAGGTCGGGACATCAGGATAATAAATTTATTTTTTCCCCGTTGGTCGTCCTGATGCCGACAATTGCATCGAATGCATCCGGATACTTTACCATACCCTGAATTCCATCGAGTGCACCAGGGACAAGGCCAAGTACCATGAATACATCATCAGCAACAACAAATGGCGCCACGATACCATGAGTCCGTGCTGAGCGAAATCCATAGCGGGGGTAATACCCCGGGTGGCCTACAACTATGACTATTCGATGGCCGAAACTGCGGCAGGCATTGAGCCCTTCTTCAACCAGCGCCGAACCGACCCCGAGGCACTGGTAATCCGGATGAACAACGAGAGGTGCGAGGGCAACAGCCGGTGTAGAAGCCAGAGGCGATTCTATCGTAACGGGAGGAAACATGATATGCCCGATTATCCTGTCCCCACAGACTGCAACGAGCGAGAGTTCGGGATTGAAAATATTGGAATCCCGCAGGGTATTTACCAGGTTTGCTTCGTCATAATGGGCAAATGCCTGGAAATTTACCTCAAAAATAGCGGAAATATCATCTGGAGTTTCCGGCCGGATAAAAAATGAATCCATCCTGTTGTATAGGATGTCCGGGTAGATAAGGAGGCGTCTGGAACAATAAGGGAGGTTATCCTTAAGACAGGAAATTTTTCAGACATACCATCCATCAAAGATTGTATGTAAGATTGGCGCAAATTTCCTGATGATGAATGCAACTGTCAGGGCATATATTGACCTTACCCGGCTCCAGTTTTTCTTTGCGTGGCCGTTGCTTTTTTGTTCAGGCTACCTGCTGGCAACGACCGTCTATGGAAATTTCACCTGGTTTGATCTCCTTCGGGTTGCCCTGATCGGGTTCTTTGGTTTTGAGGCGGGATTCGTTCTCAACGATTATGTTGATCGCAATTATGACAAAAAAGAGGTGGAAACAGATAAGCTTACCCGGTACTGGCGGGTATTCGGAACACGACCCATCGCAAACGGCCTTATACCACCACGCCATGCGCTGGTGCTTTTTTTTATTCTGGCTGCTGTCGCTGCCGCCCTCATTCTGACACTCCCTTATCCCCATTCGCTCTTCGTTCTCCTTATCATGGTCTATTGTTATACCATCGAGGTTTTCTACCAGATCGAGAAGCGGCAGGCACAACAGTTCCCCTTCGCGCAGTTAATCGGGCGAACGGACTTTGCCCTGTTCCCGGTTGCCGGTTATCTCTGTCTAGGGACACCTGACCTGAATGCGGTCCTCTACTTCGCCTTCTTCTACCCGTTTGCGATGGCGCATCTCGGTGCCAATGACCTGATAGACGTGGTAAATGATCGTGCCAGGGGGATGAGCACTATCCCTGTCCTTTATGACAGAGAAAGAACGGCATACTGGATCGCAGGCTTTACGGTTATCCATGTGATGATGGCATTCCTGTTCATGACCCGGCTCGGGTGGATCAGCCGGTTCAGCATCATTGCCGGGTTGTGCCTGCTCGTCATTGCAAATGTAGTGATCGTGAAGAATAAAACACCTGTAGCAACACTCAGGGTACTGCCGCTCTTTCACATCGCGATGTTGCTTTATGCCGGGGGGCTGATAGCCGGGGCATTTTTATAAAGAAACAGGCTTTGGTGAAACCCTGATTTTTCAACAAATGGTAAAGCACCGGTTTACGGAGGACCCCGTGTCTTTTTCCCCGAACCCCCCCCAGCGCTTTGCGATTGTGTTGTAGTACTCTGAAGGTTATCGCTCCAGGCGATGCCATAGTGGCGGGAGCGGAGAAATTACCTGCCGCAGCCCCCAAAGAACG
>DATEXZ010000047.1:0-5764 GCA_035256445.1 Methanoregula sp. | reverse complement strand
GGTCATGGACGTTTTTTGATCTGCAATCATAGATCCGCCGTGGGGGCATCCCTTCGGGAGCGGCGGCGTTCATCACTTATTGGTATAGAGGTTAGCAGTCTCTGAGATTATCTGAATTCTGCATTTCATGGCTTGTATACGAGATCATAGTCCATGCATTTCCCAGAAAAGGATAAAAATTTGCGACAATCAGCGATGTCAGGCATCTCAGGGGCTCAGTGCATCGGGGAAGTTATCTGAGTTATAATAATAACTGATACCAAATAATCCGTCCCGATTGGTGACGCGAGCAGTACCGGACGCCAGCATTGCACATGAACCAGGAGATAAACAACAAAAACCAGGAAAAAGGCTACCGCGTTACGTTGGTACCGGGGATTTTTCTTTTTTGAGCTCTTCAAGGCAATACTGGTCAATGGAATCAAGAAGCGCTTTTTTCGCCTTTTTAACCTGCATCTCATCAGCTGAGAAGAAATCATCCGCAAGGTAACGGAGGGTTGTTATGTAGTAGCGAAGATGCGGTGACTCCTTTTCAAACTCTTCAATATGACTTACCGCTTCTGCCTTTTCCTTGTTGAGGAGAGCAAATGCCACATCAAAAAGGAATACGGCAGGGGCAGGCATCCCTTTGGAGTTGGCAAGTTTCCTGAAACTGTGATAGGTGATCTTCTTTTTCGTGAGGAGTGAGAATTTAAGCCCGAGATAGATCGGCTCGAGATCTTCGGGATACTGCCGGATCAGATGGTTCAGGACACCCGCAGCCCCGCCAGCATCACGGCTGTCAAGGTAGTAATAAAACATCACGCGAAGAAAATGAATGTCGTTATAAAACCGCTCCGAACTGATATCCAGCAGACGCTTCCTCATGTCTGTGTCACGGGTGAGTGCGGCATTCTCCAGTCCGGCCTCGATGAACCACCGCTCACTCGGGAACCATTCGAGTCCCAGGAAGATCATCTGCCAGAAGATCTTCTCGAGAAATGACGGATCGTCCAGTTCCAGTTGTTTTACCTGGTTTACAGGAGCCGGAGTGCGGGCGAGCACGAGCATGGTTTCACGAGCTAACAGTTCCATCTCTCCGGGGCGCTGGCTTTCTACGGAATCATCGGTTTTTTTAAATTCCCGCAGGGAGAGCGCGTAGTAGCAGTACGCAAGAGCGGTGCCAATCTTTGCATCCAGGAGCCGGTATTTTTTCAGGAAGTCAATTGCATGAGCATAGTCCCCGGCTTTTACCAGTTTCAGCCCGACAATAATATTGATCCCGGTCTCTGCATCTTTTCTTCTTTTGAAGCGGATAGCGTTCTGGATAACCTTATTGATATAGGTTAGATCGCTGCTGTTGCTGCTCGCGTTCAGCACCTCAAACGTAATATGGTCGATAAATTCGTCATACGATTCATCAAGGATATCAGGAAAAGAGTTATCGAGCGCAGAGATCACGTGCCCATAAAAAACCGGAAGGTTTGCATCCACCTTATCCGTATTGCGTTCAATATATCCAAAAAAATCTTTTTTCAGGAGGTTCAGCTTGTCATAGACAATGGCGTCAGAAAGCTTCTCCCCCCGCATACAGGAAAAATGGCATGTGTAAATATTAAAAGGTATATCAGGCAGACAGGGATTGACGATAGTCTCTTAGCCGGAATTCCCTGTGGAACAAAGAATATTTCAACAATTTCCCGGGGCTTGTTTTAAAAAGAAACTTCTTTATCAGCATTAGGATCTTGCTATACACGGATGCTTATTTCCCCCGGTATCCATGAGCGAACGCTGCACGACCCTGGCGCATTGCCATATTTTCTGCCGCAGATTTTGCCTCAGGATTGTCGGGATCGAAGAAGTATTTCTTTCCGTGTTCTCCCCACTGATACTACCGCCCTTCTGAAGTGTGATGAATCTTAACGGGCATATGTCATTCACCTTTCCGCACGCACTCCACCTGTTATGAGTCTCACGTCAAATGGAACCACCGGTTCGGTATCGGCATCCGGATACAAGAGGGCATCGGCATATATCAAAAAATGAAACAAAAATACCAACGGGAAGACCGGAAAATTATTTCTTTCAGTCTTCTTTAAAAGAGATTACGAACCGACAGGACGATAGGCATCGTAGTAATTCCGGGGGGTTTCAAGACGTATATAAAAACGGTCAATATTCTCTGTACTGATGACCATGTACATGCCGGTATTCGATGTCTGGACGATCCGGTAAGAAGTTCCCCGGTTCAGGATCTCTTCTCCTTCAACGATCTCCCCACTCTCTGCAGAACAGAGAACCATGCGAAAGACACTGTACTGGGGACGGGTTTTTGCAACAACCGTGCTGTTTATCACCCAGACCGGGTACGGAACAGAAAAGACTTCAGTGAGACCCCCCCGGGTATCTTCAACAAAGGCAAACGGCACCCACTCCAGGGTTTTTGCAGGTAGTTCGGAGGCCCCGAATGTTTCCATGTTATTGGGGAGTATGTACAATGGATAGGAATAGGGTTTGTCAGTGTAGGTAATGCGATAGAGGGAACCGCGAGATCCGGGAAGGGCTGGTATAATGGGTATCTGTACCTGAGGAACGGGTGTTGGTTCCGCAGAAATCCGGATCTGTGGGATTGCCGCCGGTACTTCGACGGAAAAAGGGATCTGCAAAGCGGCCAGGTATTCGGGATGTGCCATCACTGCGACAAAGAGAACAATAATAATACCAGCTGCGAGGGCGATACTGTCACCTGATTCCACGTACATTATTGATACACATCATGCTATAAAGCCTGCCCGATACCTTTTTTTCGAGATGTAATGCCCAAATCACCAACCAGATTCGCGGGTCTGCATCCGGATTTTCCTGAATTGCCCGAAATTTTTTCTAATTTTAAAAAAAAGGCGAACTACAGTTCAATAATAAGCGATGCAAATTAATAGAAGTAGTTATAAATAAAAAATTGAACCAGGTGGTATCATTTCAATCATTACCTTTTCTCACCATAAGGGAGGGACAGGCAAGACAACGTCCTGCCTGAATATCGCCGGCTTTTGTCACCAGATGGGGCGAAAGGTGCTGGTTGTTGATTGCGATCCCCAGGCGAATGCAACCGCCGGGCTCGGTATCGACCCCAGTGCTAACGGTAAAAATATGTACGACGTTTTTATGAGCGGGATGGACGATTTCCCAAGGGTCAGGTTGGAGGATGTTGTCAGAAAAACTGCTTCCGGGATAGATCTGGCTCCCTCGCACCTTGATCTGGTAGGTGCCGAACCCTATCTCTATTATGAAGCATTCCCATCGGGTGTTCTGAACGAAGCTCTTACGTTCATAAAGGCACGGTATTCGTATATTTTCATTGATACCCCTCCAAGCCTGGGCCAGTTTGTTATCAACGGGCTCTACGCGGCAGATCATGTCATTGTAACTCTCGATTCGGGATCATTTGCACTCAATGGCGTCACGACACTCTCGACGATATTTGATGATATCAAAAATGATCTTGGCAAAGAGATCAGGCCGGATATGGCCATCGTCACCCGCTGGGGTGAGGGATTTTGCCGGGTTCCTGAAAAAGAGGAACGAAACGACTTTTTTTCCCGGCTCCTGAACATATTCCACAAACCACCTGAGCCATCCTCCGAAGACCTGAAAACAGCAGAAGAGTGGAAACACGAACAGGAGCGGCTGCACGGGATTCTTGAAGAAGTACGGAAAAAGTTCCCCAGTGTATACACGGTTCCCTATTCCCCGGTTGTCTATGAAGCCCAGAAACGGGGTATGCCGATTTCGCATTTCGCACCGGACAGCAGCGCTGGAGTTGTGTATAAGGCCATCGCGGATGAGGTCATGAAATGGACATAAAAGAGATTGAAAGTATCTTAAAGAAGAGCAGTACTGGCGATTTCTCTGTCCGACTGGATGAAGGCGCAATGGAAACTGCATTAAAACCTGTCGCACAGATGCTGAACCGGACACTGGAAAAGGCAGCGGCGGCAAAAGAACTGAAACACCGCGCCGACGTGATGATCCAGTTCAACCCGATGGCAATTTCTATCCTGGGAAGAGATAAAAGAAGGATACATATCAACAATGCCTATGAAACGGTCTGGCGGGACAACCGCGAAGAACTGTTAAAAAAGAGCCTTCAGGATTTCGATGTGACCGTCCTTTCCGGAGAACCTGTATATGCCTGCTTCCAGACAAAGAAACTGGCAATCTCCGAATGTCTTGTCAGGTTCCCGGACGGAATCAGGAAATACCTGACGCTGAACGCGATCCCCATCCTTGATAAGAAGGGGGATGTGGACGGGGCTTTCTATGTCTGGATGGATTATACCGAGCTCCACGACAAGATGGACGCTGTGAAAAAAACGGAACAGCGGGTGGACCGTATCATCCAGGAAAACCCGTTTCCCCTTTTCACCATCGATCTGGAACTTAACGTGAAACTGTCTAACCAGGCATTCTTAAAACTCTCGGGATATTCCCGGGAGAGGGTGTCATCACTCTCGATGAAGGACTTCAAATACCTCAAAAACAAGGGTGAGACTGTCGAGGGAACGATTAAATCCAAAAAACGGAGCCAGGGCGAATCGACGATAGAATTCCCCAGCGGTACCTGTATACTTGAATGGTATTACATCCCCCTGCTCGACGCTGAAGGGAATGTTGAAAACCTGCTTGTTGTCCTCAACGATATCACCGACAGGCGTCAGAAAGAAAAGGAGGTCAGGCAGCTGGTGGAGGAATCGCAGAAGAAGGCAGAAGCGCTTTCTGCGAGCGCCGCCGTGCTGGAAAACGGGCTGGAACGTATCTCACAGGGAGATCTTACCTTCCATGCCCCGGTTATTGAGGGCGATCCCTTAATCAAATTGAAAAAGGATTACAACGTTTCCGTGGATTCGGTCAGGAAGGTCATCGGGGGACTGGAAAAATCAATACAACAGATCGAAGTTCATACCCAGGATACGAGCCGGGGCACAACTGAAATCTCCAGGTCAACCGAACAGGTTGCGATCGGCACTCAGAGATCTGCTGATGGTGCAAAAAGACAGCTTGACGAGATAGAAAAGGTCGGCAAAGAGGTCTCGGATCTCTCAGCATCCATCGAAAAGATTGCCAGCACATCGAAGGATCTCATGGTTCACGCCACAAAGGCAGCTGCTGAATGCGGGAGCGCTTCCGAGCTGGGCAGGATTGCAACTGACAAAATGACCACGGTGGAGAAAATCGCCGCCGGGAGCGTACACGAGATTACTGCACTCAATGAGCAGATGAAAGAGATATCCAGTATCGTAAAGATGATCGCGGACATCTCCAGCCAGACAAACCTCCTGGCGCTCAATGCAGCAATAGAAGCGGCCCGCGCAGGCGAACACGGGCGCGGTTTTGCTGTCGTGGCCAGTGAAGTGAGGAACCTGGCCGGGGAGTCCAAGACCGCGACCACCGATATCGAGAACCTCATCGGTTCAATCCAGAACAACAGCGAGAAAACGGCGGAAGCAATCAGGAGTTCGTATACCGAGATACAGGCAGGGATCGGGAGCGTAAACAAGACGATCGAGGCCTTAAACCGGATTATTGCTGAATCGAACGTGGTCGCTCAGGGAGTGGGCGAGATCACGAAAGCTACCAGGAGTCAGGCAGAGGCAACATCGCGCCTGGTACACGGTATGGAGCGGTCAAGTGCCATCACCCGCGAAAACCAGAGAGTGATGGAGGATATGGCGGCCCTTGCCGAGGAGACCAGTGCGTCAACAGAAGAGATCGCCAGTGCTTCCGC
>DATEXZ010000046.1:0-3246 GCA_035256445.1 Methanoregula sp. | reverse complement strand
GAGCCCCCCGGAAGAAACGGGGAATGCCGATTTTATCCTGCCCCAGTCCTGTTCGAGGAGCATCCCTTCGACGGCATGGGTCTTTTTCTCCCGCAGCACATCGGCAAGGGCATGGGCTTCTCTTTTTGTCCCCGTCAGTTTACCGACTGCCGTACCCGTATGGATCTGCGATACACCTATGAGCCGCATGAGTTTTGCGAGGAACTGCATAGTGACGCCATGTTTTTTATTCCGGTCAAACGTCGCATGCATTGCCCTGTGTGCGTGGATCGCAAGACCGAGGTCGGAACAGTAGTCCCGCATTGTCATGACACTCGCGGTCCCGGCAACGACAACATCAATCATCGCATAGTTCCAGCCATACTCTGCCAGGAGATCTGCCCGTTTTTTCATGGTTTCGGTATCGGCGGATATATTGAGGAACGCAGATTTTTTCTCCCCCGTTTCCTGCTCCGCCTTATCACGCTTCTTTGAGAGCATTGTTACCCGGTCCTCAAACCGGTTAAAGGGTGTGGACGTGAGGTTCTCGTCATCCTTGACAAAATCAAATCCGCCCATCCAAGTCTCGTAGCCGACATCAGCATGTTCCTGTGCCGAAAACCCGATCTTCGGCTTGGGTACAGCGCCCGTCAGGGGACGTTTTGTGACCTTCATCATCTTCCTGATCCCGTCATTGCCAAAATGGGGGCCCTTGAAATGATTCAGATAGGCACGGGGTAGAGCAACATCAATCAGCCGCAGGTTTCTCACCGCTTTCATGCCAAAGACGTTGCCTGCAATCCCGCTGAGCAGCTGGACTGCGTTACCCTCCTCCCAGAGTGCAAGGGGATATGCAATTTTTACTACATTTCCTTCTATGTCAAATGCCTGTGCTTCAAGGCTCTTCATCCGCGGCGGCAGGGTATGGAGAGTTGTCCACGTGCCAGTCGAGCTTTCCGATGCTATCCTTCCCGCAGCCTCCTTGCTCCGGATCCCTGCAGCAGGTTCAAAATAAAACAGGCAGATGAGGTCATCAGCTGCCGGAGTGTAGTCCAGGTTAACAAATTCCTTGTACCAGTCAATTGTCATGGATCTTCCCGTACTAACCAAGGCACCTGCTAGTACAAAATGTTCTCGGAAACAGAAAAGAAAAAATCAACTCTATAGAGATGCGCTTAATCACAAGGCATAACGCTCACGGGGTTTCACCCCGCCGCTGGGGCTCCCCCGAATATGATAACTCCCGAACAGGTAATACCTCATCATCACTCTAAGCGCAGGGGAGGTATGGGGGGACAGGCACTGTCCCCTCCATCATCCTTTTAGTGCTTTGCATTTCAGAAAATTACAATAGGAATTTTTCAGAGTTCAAAAATCTTTCTTTTGGAAATATCCCCGAAAAACAAGAAAGGAATGTCGGGGGAGATCAATCATTATATCTGGCGCTATTGTTTCAACCGTATGAGATTTTCCCGTCCTTTCTTTATCTTCTGGATAACACCACGCTGGTGGAGGTCGTTAAGAGTTGCACTTACGGTTGATTTGGGCAGTCCAAGGTTTTTGACAATCTCGGACTGGTACTGCTCTCCTCCGCCTGCTTTCAACAGGTGGATAATTTTTTCCTCCATGCTTACAAGGTCCGTTTCAGATAATCCTGCTGCCGTTTCTTCAGGTTCATCAGGTTCAGGTGGACGTCTCCTTGAAAGTACCACGCCAGCTCCCACGATGACAAAAAGGGCAATACCTGATCCTACTGCAACCGGAAACCAGGGAATACCGGATTTATCAAAAACCAGGTGCGGTTCCCCTGCCCCGAATGAACGCAGGCCGTACCAGATGAGGCCGTCACGCACCTGGTCCGGGGCAGGTTCAGAAACGCTGACTGCATATCCTTCGGGATATCTGACGATGAGTGTAGTATCTTTTGCCAGGTACAATCCGCCCGCCAGTGCGTCACCAATGGACAATTCGTTTCCTGTTTTTGCAAAACCACTCCATCTGAACGAATAGAACACTACCCCGTATCGGCCGGTAGGGGATGACTGGATGACCGCATTACCGTCAAAACTGTCGGTTTCCATGGGGCGGGAAGTAGCTGCAGCTGCCTGGGCTGCAGAACGCTGCATCAGGTCCCGGAACTCGGGAAGATATGTTGAGGAAACATTGCCGGCATAGGCATTAAACATCACAACGTCCTCATCAGTTGCGAGAAGAGTCCGGTACTCTACATGCCATACTGCCGATCCATCCTCCTGCACCGTGATCGTATACGTGATGGTCGATTCCGGCAGAACCGGTGCCGCACCTGCAATTACGGGAACTCCAATCAGGATTGCCACGAGAGTAACAATACAAAACCGGGTCACGTAATCCATGGGCCACCTTTCTGTTGAGTATTATCATCAGGATGTATAAAATGTAACGAGAAATTTTAATCTCATCTTGGTCCATGTATCGGGATTACAGGCCGTGTCGTATCACTTATGTCTTTTTCTTCCCTGATTCTTCCCTGTTCCCGGGTTTGGGGGTGATCATAGTATTTTCTGAGATTATATTTTTCTGATCGCTGGTCTTTTCCCGGTTTTCATTTTTATCCCTGACCGTAGTTTCAGCCGGGGTAACGTTATTGTCAGCACGGGACTGCTCACGGAGGTCCAGCTTTTCTGCCCTGATGATTGTTTTATTATCCTTTCCCTGGACACGGGTGAACTTCATTGCTGTCTTTTCCGAAAACCTCTCACCGAGAGAGAGGCTGTTGTTGTAAGCCCTGGACAGACCCTGATTATCCGGATGGGACTGAAGGAGGCTGGCAAGGACCGTCTGGTGCAGGGCGATCATTTCCTGGGCGTGGAGCAGCCCGGGTTCATCTGACCCAAAGGCTGCCAGTGACCCTTCTGTACGGTTCAGTTTCTGCCAGTACAGGTCCAGCACCCGGTCTGCCGACCCGGTCCTGTTGAGTTCCAGTTCGCTCCGGAATTCAGCGATGCGAAGCTGTGCATGGTTAACCTGCTTTTCAATCCGCTGGGTATTATTGAAGGTAAACGTTTCATCAAGGTCTTCCATCGCAAGCTTCAGGCCATGCAAAGGATTATCTGCACCGATGGGGCCTTCAAAAGGTCTGATATCACCCGAAACCAGATCCACGCCCTGCAGATCTGTTGAACTCTCCTGGACTGCAGCTGCCCCGATACCGCAGAGTAAGGCAATGAGAATTACTCCCCAGACAATAATGTGCTTTTTTCTCATACATTCTCCACACATCGTAGT
>DATEXZ010000045.1:0-11029 GCA_035256445.1 Methanoregula sp. | reverse complement strand
TAACGGGCAACGAAATCCCGGTACATCTCCTGGTTGCTCCCATTGAAATAGATCTCGAAGGATTTGACCTGGATTTGCGGATATTTCGCTGACATCTCATCAATGAAAGGCTGGATACGGGCACAATGGGGACAACCATTGCCATAAAAATGGTAGACACAGATGGATGTGGCAGCACTATCTGGTGACGAGGGGGATATCAGAGACGGCGTTTCAGTGCATGGTACCTGGATATCGCATATATCAGCAGCAGCAGCACCATAAATGACAAAAAATGCAAGTATGAGGATAGAGAGAATTATCCGGCAACTGACAGCAACGTGCGATTTGCGCATTAATACCTAGTTCTCCCTGCTCCTTGATAATTCCCTCCCTTTAAACCATATCTTCATGTCCCAGACGGTTAATTCTGCATCGTCTCGCACGAGAGATCATCCTTCCTGCGGTACCATCGCAGACCGGAGGAGGTCACACGGGATTTATCGAAGATTTGGTATCGGATTACCGCGTTGCCGGATCAGTCACCTTCCGGTTGTCGTCTCATTTAATCTTACCTGAAATACGACTGATTCTTTCCCTTTTCTCTCCCTGGATGGGGGCGGGAAATTATTCCTCCTCCTGAAAAAATGGTTATTCAGACCGCCTCTTTCCACTGGCAGTAGCAGTGCCGGAAATCCATGAGCGCTGCTGATGCGCAGTCCTTGCAGATCCGGGCAGGGGCTGCAGCGGTTTCTTTATGAAGGGCAATGATGTTTGTCATCAGCGTCGCCGTAACCGGTTCACTCGTGAGGAGACAGGGGTAATCCGCAAGCCGGAGCATTGCCGAAGCCCTGACAGTAATTGCACACGCAGGATATGCATACCTCTGCGGGTTCATCAACACCTCATTCCTGTGGATAGGAGAGAGGTCGACATCGAAAGCTCCCACCTTTGGTTTCAGCATGCCGGGTTCACCGTTCTGTGCCCTCCGGGCTTTGTCCAGGTGCTTCCAGCCGCGGTAGATCATATCCATGAAGTCGCAATTATGCAGTTCCGCTGCCGCTCCCCGGGTGGGATAGAGCTGCACGTAGTTGTGCCAGCGTTTGGTGAGAAGATCCACAATCATTATTGCATTGAAACCGTCAAGTTCGAGGAGATACTCGGCAGCACAGGCCGATGCACCGGTCGCAAGCGAAAGAATGTCATATTCGTTTCTGTACCGGGGCACCGCATTCCTGAGGTTCAGATCCATGACCTCAGTTGCCGCTTCTATGGTTGCCATGATCACGTCGTCCTTGCACATGTTGAAGGTGGACTGGGAGATGTGGTGAGCGATATCCCCGACACAGTATGCAGGTATCGTAACGATGTTGGCGTAGTGGACGCCGTCGTCAATCGCTGCTTTCACGGACGCCTCGATCTTCTTCCGGTATCCTTTCATGTACTTGCGGCAGTCGAACGAATTCATACCCGCCGCATCCATCAGCTTGGCCTGCGTTGCGACCGGCTGGTCATAGACATCCTTGAGCATCGCAATCTCCGCTTTGACGGCATCTGCAAGGGTTGCACCTTTCTCGGTCTCGTGGGCAAATACTTCCCCAATCCCGTAAGAGGTGTTCATGCCCCACGACTTTGATGCAAGGATTGCCTGCTTGTGGGCGACCGGGATGTTGACGGTCTGGAGGATCTGGTTTACGACGTTGCTCGTGCTGCCGGGGATGAGTGCAAAGTCAACAACGCAGGTAGGCCCGTAAAACCCGGAATAGCGGCGTGCCGACTCTTTGCCAATCAGCGCTTCGGCTTTGCCAATCGCTTTTACGAATTCCCCGATGCTCTTTTTAAATGCCGGGTCCTCATCATAAAGGATCTCCATAACGACCGGTGTCTGGTAATGCTCCACAAAGGGATCGTCCTCCGGGCGCACGGTCTTTGTCAGTCCTTCAAGGACTTCGAAATGCGCCTTAACCGAATCGGCATGCAGGGAAAAGACCGCTTTTGACTGGTCCCCCGCTGCCTTCATCTTTTTTACGGCATCAAGATACACCTTGGCATCGTCGATGACAAATGCCTGCCCCCGCTTCTTTTTTACCATGCCGACATCTGCCCTCTGGGCAGCCATCGCCTCATCAATCATCTTATCATACAGTTCCTGCATGTTTCTTGTCTCCTGGCACCAGTGGTCAGCAAGGTGCCTACGCAAAGACAATAGGAACATCCTCTTCTTAATGCCTTCAGTAAGGACAAAAGGGGATGATGAACCTTTACCATGGGGGTATGACACCTCCACTATCGGCTGCAAAAATTGGAGACATTTCGTTCCTTTTCCTGTCTTTTGGGGACTGATGCCAGCTGCAGGAGGTCTGCAAGGTCAGGAAAGCAAAAATTGTGATTTCCGGAATCCCGAAAGGAACGAAAAAAGACATACTTATAGTAAGAAGGAAACAAAGCGAATGGTATGACGATTACCATTCTGCCGGTCCAGGGACTGCCTCTGATCCATGCCGGTGACGACCTGCCGGTCCTCATCGCCGAACGTTGTACGCTGGAGGACGGGGATATCGTGACCATCGCTTCGTCAGTGTACTCGAAATCGAAGGGATATACACGGTATCTTTCGGAAATCACACCTTCAGAGAGGGCGCGGCGGATTTCAGAAATGACCCACGAAGACCCACGGTTTCTCCAGTCTATTCTCGATGCTTCAAAAGACGTGATTCTTGAATACCCGTTTATCCTGTCTGAAGTGGCCGGGGGACATATCGGGGTCCGAGCTGGCGTCGACCAGAGTAACATCGAAGATGGACAGGTGATCCTGCTGCCACCGGACCCGATGAAGGCTGCAGGTGAAGTCCGGGAAGCGCTGAAACATATCACCGGAAAAGAGATTGGGGTGATCATCACCGATACTTGCGGGAGAGCGTTCAGGCGGGGCCAGACCGGCAACGCCATCGGTTGGAGCGGGATGCCGGCCATACGGGATTTCAGGGGAGATAAGGATCTTTTCGGGCACGTGCTGAAGATCACCGAAGAGGCAGTCGTGGATGAGATTGCCGGGATCGGGAACTTCGTCATGGGTGAGAGCAACAACGGGGTTCCTGCTGTTGTGATTAAGGGGTGCGGGCGCTGGACCGGGCATGACGATCTTTATTTCCATGCAGAGGAGGACTTCATCCGAAAGGCGCTGGCAGGGAAAATATCCCGAAAGACGGAATAATCTTTTTTTTTCTCTTTCAGAACTCCCATCTGATTCGAAGTCCGTTGCTTCGAAACAAACTGGTATATACTTCTTTTTGGAAATTACCAACTATCTCAGCGATGGGATGATACCTCATGACGGATGAACCAAAACCCATCATTATCCAGGAAAGGCTGGAGGTCTGCGAACTTGACCGTGCCCGTATGGCCCTTCTGAACCCTGTCCTCATCGGGCAGAAGACAGAGGCCCGAACGATCGATGAGAACGCAAAACCAATGCTTGAAATGACAATGCGGGAAGGCATCGAGACCGTCTGGGACCGTTTCGAGATACAACAGCCTCCATGCAGGTATTGCGAATCCGGGCTCTCCTGCGCCCGGTGCACCATGGGTCCTTGCCGCATCATCCCGCCTCATCGCATCCGTGGGGTCTGTGGTGCTGACGCTGATCTTATTGTTGCCCGCAACCTGCTTGACACCATTGCGACCGGCGCAGCAGCTCATTCGGATCATGGTCGTGACATCGTCGAGACCCTCTGTCTGGTCGGGACTGGAAAAACCAGGGACTACAGTATTGCCGACCCGGATAAGCTCCGGAAACTCTCTGCCGAATTTGGCATTCCGACAGACGGTAAAAGTGCAGAGAAGCTCGCCGCCGAACTCGGCAACGCCATGCTTGAAGAGTTCGGGATGGTGAAAAACACGCTCCAGTTCCTCGGCCGTGCCCCAAAAGCTACCAGGGATGTCTGGAATACTATAGGGATCAGCCCCCGCGGCATCGACCGGGAAGTGGTGGACTCCATGCACCGGATCCAGATGGGTGTAGGGGCAGATTATACGGGCATGCTGCTGCAGGGACTCCGCTGCAGCCTTTCGGACGGGTGGGGTGGATCGATGATGGGGACTGAAATTTCCGATGTCCTTTTCGGTACTCCATCTGTACTGAAATCCCGCGTCAACCTCGCTGTCCTGAAAGAAGACCACGTGAATCTCGCGGTTCACGGTCACAACCCGGTGCTGTCCGAGATGGTGGTGAAAGCGACGGCTGACCCGGAGTTATTGGGGCTGGCTGAAAAATACGGTGCTAAAGGGATCAACCTTGTCGGCCTCTGCTGCACGGGAAGCGAGTTGCTGATGCGCAAGGGTGTCCCGATGTCAGGAAATCACCTTAACCAGGAACTCGTCATTACAACCGGTGCTCTTGAAGCGATGATCGTTGATTACCAGTGCATCTTCCCATCACTGACGAGAACAGCAAGCTGTTTTCACACCCATATCATATCAACAAATTCCAAGGCTGCAATCCCGGGATCGTACTTTTTTGATTTCCATCCGGACAACGGCTACCTGACTGCAAAAGCAATTGTCAGGATGGCAGTTGAGAACTTCAGGAACCGGAACCCAAAACGGGTCCTGATTCCCGGAGAGCCTGTGCCGGTAATGTCCGGATTCTCAAACGAAGCGATCAAGAAAACGCTTGGTGGTTCATTCAAGCCGCTTATCGATGTAATCGCATCAGGCGGGATCCGTGGCGCAGTCGGCATTGTAGGGTGCAATAACCCGCATGTGAAGCACGATTACGGGCATGTAACCCTTGCAAAGGAACTCATAAAGAGAAATATTCTCTGTGTTGAGACCGGTTGCGCGGCGATTGCATCGGGAAAAGCCGGGCTCCTGCAGCCGGAAGCGGCTGCACTGGCAGGTGATGGCCTGCGGGCGGTCTGTGAGTCTCTTGGGATCCCCCCGGTACTCCATATGGGTTCCTGCGTCGACAACTCCCGCATCCTTGTCCTCGCTGCAGAACTCGGTAACGCGCTCAATGTTCCGATCCACAAATTGCCCATCGCCGGCGCTGCACCCGAATGGTATTCGCAGAAAGCAGTATCGATAGGGGCATATTTTGTCGCGTCAGGTGTTTATACCGTGCTTGGCGTTATGCCACATATCTCCGGCAGCCCTCACGTTGTTTCGCTCCTGACAGAAGGTTTGAAAGGTGCAGTGAACGCCAGCTTTGCTGTGGAACCGGACCCGGTCAAGGCATCCGTACTCATATCTGACCATATCGAGCGCAAACGGGTCGAGCTGGGGATTTGAGTCCACGGATGAAACCCAGGACCGATCTCATATCAGGAACCGGTACGGTGAACAGAACAGGGCGCGGTATACGGATTGTTATCACGGGGAAAGGAGGAGTGGGTAAAACTACAATTACCGCTCTTCTCGCTTATATTTTTTCACAAGAGGGATTAAGGGTCCTTGCTGTTGACGGTGACCCTCAGCGGAACCTTGGCGTGACTCTTGGTATTCCACCGGCAGAGGCTGGTCTGATCGTCCCGGTTTCGGAGAGCACCGGTTACATCAGGGAAAAGACCGGAGCGGGGCCCGATGTCTCTCCGGGAGGGCTCCTTACCCTTAATCCGGACGTGACAGACGTCATCGATCGATTCTCGGTCCCTGTTGCCGGAAATCTCCGCCTCCTCGTGATGGGTGGGGTACGACAGGCGGGATCGGGATGTCTCTGTCCGGAATACACGCTCCTTTCTGCAATATTCCGCCATATGCGTCTCCTTCCCGATGAAGTCGTCCTGCTGGACACTCCGGCTGGCATGGAACATTTTGGAAGGGCTGTGGCGGAAGGTTTTACCTGTGCAGTGGTGGTAGCCGATCCTTCATACAATGCCCTTTCTGTTGCAAAGGAATCTGCAGAGCTTGCACAGCAACTTGGGATTAAGGAGGTTATCCTGGCAGTGAACAGGGTTGGCAATCAGGCAGATGCTGAAAAAATACGTGAAAAAACAGGTAGTTTTCCAGGATTTTCCCGTTTAATTTTTTTACCCTTCGATTCCGGAGTCGTTCACGAAGAGCTTTCAGTCAGTTCACTCCTTGCAGGTGAATCCACTTTTATCAGGAGAGTCCGGACACTCGCTGCAATGATCACCAGCGGTGTGCAGTCCGGCCCACAGGACTTGAATGACAGGCTGTGATTCGGAATCAAACGCGATTTTATGGCAATATTACTCCATTCGCCGATAAACATCCCGGCTGGTACTTATGTCAGTCAAGGGTTCTGAACGTCCCCCCATGAAAGTGGAGAATCACGATGTTTTGGATATGATCGCAACATAACGGGAGATCATCGCTAGTGCGCACATAACCAACTCATGAAATGGACACAGTTTCGTTCAGGATCAGGAACTACTGTCCAGAATGCCAACTCCGGATAGCATTCTTTCCTGCAAGCCATGGCGGGATGATTCGAAACTTTATTTTGGTCTCGCACGACATGGATTTCGTGCGGGATATCTGCCACGGTCTCACCTGTGTGGGACTGAGAGATTGTCAGCATTGGGAGACGTGATGAGATCCTTGTGCAGGATTCTGCTGAAGAAAAGCTGGACCGGGGGTGGGAAAATACTCCTCACCCTCATCAACGGAGAGTTATTAACACCATGACAAACAACGACCAGACACGGGAAAGGGCATGCGATGATACAACGTGCACTGAAAATTGTGCCACATGCCCATCTGCACACAAACAGAGTGCCTCAAAAGGACTGCCCCCGAAAGCAAAAATCGATGTGAAGCATGTCATTCTTGTTCTGAGCGGAAAAGGTGGAGTTGGTAAATCGACTGTTTCCGTGAACCTGGCATTTGCTCTTGCCAGCCACGGAAAGAACGTCGGTCTGCTCGACCTGGATTTCCACGGACCAAATATCCCCAAGATGCTGGGCATCGAGAAACAGCATCCGGTTCTCCTCCCAACGGGTATAGAGCCCGTCCGTGTCTCTGAAAACCTTGCGGTCATGTCAATTGCATTCCTGCTCCCTGACACAAGCACCCCGGTTGTATGGAGGGGGCCGATGAAGATGGGGGCGATCCGGCAATTCCTCGCAGACGTCCACTGGGGTTTGCTCGACTATCTCGTGGTCGACCTCCCGCCCGGCACAGGTGATGAGGCACTTACAATCGCCCAGATTGCACCAAATGTAAAAGGGGCTGTGATCGTGACGACACCTCAGGAAGTCGCGGTCATGGATGCGATCAAGGCAGCCAAGTTCATCGAACAACTTGATATCCCGGTACTTGGGGTAATCGAGAACATGAGCGGGATGATCTGTCCCCATTGCCACGAAGAAATCAATCCGTTCAGCAAAGGTGGCGGGAAGAAAGCCGCAGAAGATCTTGGTGTCCCGTATCTCGGCGGCATTCCTCTTGACCCCGAGATGATGGAGGCCGGCGATGAAGGCAAGCCCTTCATTCTTCAGCACAAGCATTCCCCGGCTGGCACAGCCGTCGATGCGGTGATGGAGAACCTGATACATCTGGTTGAAAGTTAAATGTGACGGGATATTTTTTCTGCAGGAAAGAGAGGCCGCGAAATAGGATCAGATCGCAGGGAGGATAAGTAGTTCAACCTCTCATTATATTTCTTTTTACATCAACCTCTGAGCAGATGAATCCAGTGAAGCCCCCCACCAGAACATTTCCAAATCCACACCTCCATGAAGGTTTATTTTCTGCTCATACATCAAGGGCAGATCATTTCACTGAATCCGTGATCCGTGAGATGACGCGCCTGTCCCTCCAGTTCAACGCGATCAATCTTGCCCAGGGTTTTCCTGATTTTCCCTGCCCGGCCGAACTCAAGACTGCCGCATGCGAAGCTGTGGTCAATGATGTTAACCAGTATGCCATCACCTGGGGAGCACGGGACCTCAGGGAGGGACTTGCACAGAAAGTGAAAAGATATAACGGGATGATCTTTAACCCCGAATCTGAAATCACCGTCACCTGTGGTTCAACGGAAGCGATGATGGCATCCATGCTTGCCGTTATCCAGCCCGGTGATGAAGTGGTTGTTCCTGAACCATTTTATGAGAATTACGGTCCGGATGCGCAGATCTCCGGTGCAGTTCCGCGCTTTGTGCCACTTTCAGATGATTTCTCGATCGATGAGGAGGCATGGAAATCCGTATTCTCGAAAAAGACCCGGGCAATCATACTGAATACCCCTAATAATCCGACAGGAAAGGTCTTTTCGAAAAAAGAACTCACGTTCATCGCTGACCTGTGTACTGAGTATAACACCGTCGCGATCACCGACGAGATCTATGAACACATCCTCTACGATGGGAATAAACACGTCTCGCTTGGATCCCTGGACGGGATGCAGGAGCGGACGATCACAATCGGGAGTTTCTCCAAGACCTACAGCGTCACCGGCTGGCGTGTCGGGTATGCCCTTGCTTATGCCGGGATAACGGAACGAATCCGGAAGATCCATGATTTCTTAACCGTCGGGGCCCCCGCACCTTTGCAACAGGCCTGTGTTACTGCATTATTGCTACCTGATACCTACTACCGGAATCTTGTAAAAGAATATGACAGGAAAAGAAAGATACTTTTTCAGGGCCTGATGCGGGCCGGATTTACCTGCCAGTTGCCTGAAGGGGCTTACTATATCTTCACGGATATTTCTGAATCCGGTATGAAGGATACTGAGTTCGCACGCTTCCTCGTAGAAAAAATCGGTGTCGCAGCAGTTCCCGGCACTTCATTCTACCATACTGGCGGGCAGACAAAACTCCGGTTTACCTTCTCCAAGAAAGACGAAACGCTGCACGAGGCGTGCCGTCGCATGGAGCATCTCGATTTTTCACCGATTCATACAAAGTGAAATAAAAATGGCCTTTTTTTTCTGTAGAGGATCCGGATTCTCAAAAAAATTTTTAACATCTGCCCCGTGCCAGCACTTTTGGGACTGGTCGTAGTACCAATTACGGAGCATCGCTTCTGAGGATATAGCAAACGTCGGAGGAGTTTAAGACCTGACGTCATGTATAGTATAAAAATGTCCTGATCATTTCTGATCCTTATTTGATAAACGCCGCCGCCCCCGAAGGGACGCCCCCGCGGCGGATCAGTAACTAGGATCTAAAAAGAACCCATGCCCCCCTAGCCTTTCACTTCTGAAAAACCGGGGCCGGGTAGCGCTCAATACCACAATTATATGAAACGCAACGTTCTATTTTTCAAACTGCCTCACCGCTTCCGGGAGACACTGTACAACACCACGAATTCCCGAAACCGTCAGGGTCATGAGTATGGCATCGATCACTTCTTCCCGTGTTGCACCCGCTGCTTTAGCCATGGGAATGTGGGCCCTGACTGCCATGTCGTCTCCTGTCGCAGCTTTCATGGCAATATAGATCAGCTGTTTGGTTTTCCCGTCAAGTCCTTTCGATGCAACCAGAGACATGATGAGCCCATTGAATGCCGCTGCGACTTCCGGTGCTTCTTTCTGGAACAGTTCCATAGGGTTGGTATCCATAGACAAGTCCTCAATCAGTTGTTGATTATTGAGTTCATTAACCTGCGTCCTGTGAGAATTGAAAAAAATGGCTTACTAGAAATCCTCAAAATATTTTTCTTAACGCTCTTTGGGGGCTACGGTATGTAATGCCTCCGCCCCCGGCGCTGTGGCACCCCCCCAACTGGAGCGATATCTCCAGAGAAGGTAATACGACACAATCACAAAGCGCAGGGGCGGTTCAGGGGGAAAGGCACTGTCCCCTCCGTAAATAGGTGCTTTACAATTTGTTGAAAATTTAGAGTCTCTCCAAAGCCAAAAAAGCTACAATGTAATACGGCAGACCATCATGAAAGGGATGGATTAAGGCGGAGATCAGATGTTTCCTTCCGGATTTTCCATCGGCCTCAGATAATTATCAAAATAAAAAATGAATTTCTTGGCATTGCATTTGCTTCTTCTTTTTTTAATGGAGTGATTGCCGCGGTTCTCCCGAACCATGCCCATGTTCGCCGGGCACCCACCGTCCCCCGTTTTTCGTCAGCTCTTTCTTCCAGATCGGGACACCGGCCTTGATCGCTTCAATAATAAACCGGGATCCCCGGTATGCTTCTTCCCGGTGCCCTGCAGAAACAATGATGATCAGGATATTCTCTCCGACAGAAAGGCGCCCTATCCGGTGGATGATATCGACATGCAGGAGATTGAACCGCTCTGATGCATCACCGGCAATCTTTTCAAGTTCCCGTGTTGCGACATCCTCGTATGCTTCGAGTTCCATCTCGGTGATATCGTCATCCCTGACAATACCATCAAAGACTACCACAGCACCCGTCCCGTGCTTCTTTGCTGCCTTGATGAGGTTCCCGATATCAACATCTTCCGTCTGTATTGCGATCATGGTTCACCTCGTTTATCCACCTGCAACCGGCGGGAAGACGGCAATATCATCCCCATCAGCAACAATATTCTCTCCAGCATCCGCAAGGTCAACACGCCTGGCGTTCCGCATCACGATCACGTACTCTCGAAAGTGTCCGTGTTCATCGAAGATTGCCTGGTGACCTTCAATATTCTTTTGCGTAATCTGTTTTATCAAATCAGGGAGGGTCGTCTGCTCAGCAACCTCGGCAATAAGTTCAGTTCCGAGGAGTTCCCTGAACCTGGCAAAGAATCGTACTTTGACTTTCATTATTTGTTCTCCGGTATTTCGCTCATGGAACCGCACGCGGTGCAACAAGGATTTCTTTCCATACAGATTTCCTCTGCATGGGCCTGCATCCCGTCCCAGATGAAAAGCCTGTTTGTCAGGAGTTCTCCGCTTTCCAAGAGATACTTCAATACTTCAGTCGCCTGGACCATCCCAATGATGCCCGGAGTCACCCCAATTACGGGGAATACCTCCTTTGGCGGGGCTTTTGGAAAAATACAGGCAAGACATGCCGTTTTCCCCGGTATAACCGTGGTTGCCTGGCCATAAAACCCGCAGATTGCCCCATGGAAAAGGGGGATTTTTTTCCTTATGGCGATATCGTTAAGGAGGTA
>DATEXZ010000044.1:0-16867 GCA_035256445.1 Methanoregula sp. | reverse complement strand
TGAAAACTGTCAGATAGGGTGATTGTTATGATCCGGATAAAGAAAAATAAACCACTAATCTCGGCAGATACAAAATCATTTCGAGCTATCCGAAGATTCCATCTGAACCGCACCTACATGCCGATAAAAATTGGCGCAGTTGTCAGCTACATAATATTGGGGATGTTATCTGCATCCACGTCTATGTGCGGCATTCTTATCGGAACAATGATCCGTATCGCCGGATTCTGATATCAGATTCTTTTTTTTTAATTTTTTTGTTTTTTACATCGGATTGAATTGTACCAGATGTACCCATTGTTGAATTTTTGATTACCTGGAATATCGGTTTCAGAGAAGGTACGAAACAATCGCAAAAGCGCAGGGGCGGTTCGGGGGGACAGGCACGGTCCCCTCAGTAAATAGGTGCTTTATAATTTGTTGAAAACTTAGGGTTTCCCATGAAAATCCCAACAATTCCAGTATTTCGGGAAGTGGCAATCCAACTATTGCGATAACCTGCGCCGCCCCCGAAGGGACGCCCCCGCGGCGCTTCAATTACCTGAAAACTCCGACCCGGCCTCTCAAGAGGCCCTTGTGCGGATGGCAGTCGTACCTTTACATTTTCATGGTTCGGGTGCGAACTCCGTTCATGCCCGTTTCCACAAAGCCAAATAAAGTTTTTTTAAAAAGAGTAGAGATGGTAATCCTCCTAAAACCATCAAACTACTATTATTGTTCCCCGCATCTCCGGGTGGATAGTACAGATGTACGGGTACACACCGGGCTCAACAAATATCTGGCTTCCTGACTGGCTGGACCCGAGGAGTATTGGTGAAAAGTGTTCATCGTCAAACTGGATCCTGTGGAGTACTGTATCCCCGTTTACCCATCTTACGATCGATCCTGCCTTAACGGTGATGGTTGCAGGTTCAAACGTGAAATCATTGATTCTTACCGTGTTTTCAGATACCAGATTTGTCGTCTGAACAGGCAGATTTGTTGTCGAAGTTGGTAAGACGGAAGTCTGCATCGTAATAGTAGCTGTCGGCTGGGCGGGGGCAGCTGACTGGGTGCATCCACTGACAACAACCAGGACAATCGCAATGCCGAGAATCAGGAATCCATTTTTCATACACTAATCTCAACGGTCTCCCGTATATAATCTGACATTATGTAAGGTTTTACGCAATACTCATCAGGATTCAGATAACTCAGTGCCACCAGCCGGATCCGAAAGGAGCGTAACCTGAACGCTCTTTACCTCATCCATGAAATCCTCGAGATGATAGTGGTCTGACAGCGACATATCGGTTAGGAGCACGGGGGGCAGGGCACGTGCAAATTTCCATCCCTCTGCAGAGGGCATTGGAAGTACAGCACCCATTTTATCCTCTTCCATATTTTGTATCTCCTCTAATGCACGGACGACATGTTGCCCCGCCCCTTCTTTTCCGGCACGCATAACTCTGACGGTGAAATCGTTAAAGTGCACCTGAACCTTCCCACCAAGTCGATCCTGGAGCAGAGATGTCAGCAGCCGGTTAAACCTGCTTCCTGAAAACGTGAAAATGCGAACCTCGGTCCCTTTTATCCCGGCCCGTTCAACAACCTGAAACCCGTTTCCTCCTGCGCCTTCCGGAATCCGGGCAAGCGCCATTCTCAGTACTTCCTGCTCACGCTCACCAAGCGGAAGAGCTGATCCCCCCCGTGCACATATTTTCCCTACCATCCGGCACACCAGGGGTGAGAAACCTCCTTCGCCAGAACTTGTCCAGAAAATTCGGGAAGATGCAGATCCGCCCGGTACCACGACGACAATATTATGTCCTTCATCGCATTTCACCATCGACCAGTTGTGTCCGCCAAGTGAGATCTCTTCTGCGTTTTTGCTGTTAACGAACCGTGCGTCCAGCTTCCCCACCACCTCGCCTTCTGGTGTCACAGCGCGGTACTCCCCACCCCCGCTGATAACTGAATAAAGGTCCTTCCAGTTCGATCGCCCGAATACTTTCTCAGCTTCGGTCCCCAGCATCAGCATCTCGCCATCAGGAGTAAGGTAGGATGTTGCGATGAGATGAGTGATAACCTGATCCAGAATCTTCTGACCCAGGTTTCTGAATACCGGATGTGAGAGGACAGACGCTGTAAGCTTCCTGCGGCTTACCCGTGAATGGTTATAAACATTCAGGAAAATCTGCTGGAGTAATACATTGTACGGTTTTTTGGGAGGGACAAGATTCTCAACTTCCTTGTGGATTGCACATTCGATAATGGCAAGACTGCAGAGCAATTCACAGGGGTTCTTGAGTATCCACGCCACATATGCAGACTTTCCACGCCGACCACTCCTCCCCATCCGCTGGAGAAATGAGGAGACAGAATTCGGTGGACCGACCTGTACTACCACATCAAGGTCGCCGATATCGATACCGAGTTCAAGCGTACTTGTACAGATGATGCAGGCACCATCATGAGAAGCAAAGGCTTCTTCTGATGTTTTTTTTGTTGCCGGAGAGAGTGATGAATGATGTATGTGAAGATTTCGTATCCGGCCGGAGCTCGCTTTCATAAGTTTCTCAGCACCGCTCCTGCTGTTAACAAAAACGAGTGCCTTTTTTCCTTCTACGATCCTGACCAGCGCATTGATCCGGTCTTTTTCTTCAGGTTCGACAATGAACAGGAACTGTTTTTCCTTGGGAGGGGATGAGATAGTGACGAGTTCAACCTTGTGCCGGCTGTCGGACAGCCATGCCAGTACTTCCTCAGGATTCCCGGCTGTTGCTGAAAGTCCAATCCTCTGGACCTGTTTTTTTGTGATACGATCCATCCGGTCAAGCAGCACCTTAAGGTGCACACCGCGCTCGGACTCAACAAAAGCATGAAGTTCGTCGATGATGATGGTCCTGACCTGCCGAAGATCTGAAGAAAGTTTTTTTTCCTGAAGAAGCACCTCCAGTGACTCAGGTGTGATCATCAGGAAATGCGGGGGTTCTCCATCCTTCCAGAAACGATCCCCCTTTGCTACATCACCATGCCATTTCATCACTGACAGAGAGGTAGGTATACAAAATGCCCTGAAACGGTCTTCCTGATCGTTAATCAGCGCTTTCAGAGGAGATATGTAAAGACAGGTGACCCCGGGCCTTCCGTTTTTCAGGATATCATCCATTACCGGAATAAGTGCTGCCTCGGATTTTCCCCCGGCAGTTGGTGCAATAACGAGAACGTCGCTGCCTTTCACTGCTGCCAGATATGTTCGCTCCTGTACTTCACGGAGCTCCGTCCATTCCAGTCTCTGTGCAAGTACCTGCTGGAGAGATTCATGAAGGTTTGAAAATACTGATGACACGTTCTCTGATAGAACGTAGTGCCTGACGCATTATGGTCTTTCCGGGTCAAACCGTACTCAGGTTTAGATGATCATATTCAATGGCAACATGGCAGACAGCAGGTATCTTCGCTTGACACCTGCCGGTTAATCCGTAAATCTCCGTAAATAAGCCGCAGCTGGAAGATCTGGGCTATCTGTTCAAAAGAAACTTTTTTTTATCCAGAGGAATGAGAACTAACCATGGAACTCGCACAGAGAAAATGCACCACCTACCAGCAAGGATCTCCACCATTGACGAGAAAGGAGATCTCAGATCTTATGGGTGAAGTACCCGGGTGGTCGCTCGGCAACGGTCACCTGATCAGGACGTATGAACTTGACACCAGCAGCACATGCGTTGAGTTTTTTAACGAAGTTATGACTCTCTCAACGCAGGAAGGACAAATTCCGGATATCTGCATGAAAGAGTCAAGATTCATCGAGATCTCATACTATACCTATCCAGCTGGCGGGTTAACACTGAACGATTTTATTTTGGCTGCGAAACTGAACGCTCGACGATAAAGATAAAGTTGTTTCTGCCAGCCGGAATATTTTTTTTGATGGGAGTTACTTCAGATTAAATTTCCGGACAATTTTTTCGCGGATCGCTTCTTTCGGATACGCCCCGATAATCCGATCCACCAGCTGGCCGTGAGAAAAGAGCATTATAGAGGGGATTGCTGTTATATTGAACTGCATAGCGAGGTTGCGATTGTCATCGGTATTACATTTGCCGAACGTGACCTTCCCTGAAAATTCCTTAGATAATTCCTCGATCACAACAGCAACCCTGCGGCAGGGAGCGCACCATTCTGCCCAGAAATCAAGAACTACAAAGGTATGGGTTTTAATGAATTCCTGGAAATGCATCTCATCGACGTTCTGTACATCTGCATTGACGGTGTGTTTCATTTTCGCTTTCAGCTCCTGTATCCGCTTTTCCCGTATACGGCTGATCTCGTCATCCATACTTCTGTGTATATAATTAAGTAATTAAACCTCACGAAGGATCCGGATATACAGGAAAACTGAGTAAACTATATCTGCGCATGCCGACTATATTATAACCCTGATTATAGGAGCGAGGTAGGGTAGTCAGGATATCCCGACGGGCTCATAACCCGTAGATCGATGGTTCAAATCCATCCCTCGCTACTGATTCTTTTGTGAGATTTTAAAAGAGAGATCCGGTTACAAAAATTATTACGGGATTATTGAATTCCCGGATCGAACGATTACGATGGTTCAATCTCGAACGATTCCAGCTTGGCCTGATACGTCGCGTCCACAAAATCCACAAGGTGCGTTTTTACCCGCTCGCCTTCTATTGCCAGAGGGTAACACCCTGTCAGGCAGCCGGTGCAGAGATCCTCACGATCTTTGCCTATCGCCTCGATCAGCGCATCAATTGAAACATGATGAAGGGTAGTCGCTGTGATCTTGTGTCTGACCTCCTCTTCTATCCGGTTGCTCGCGATGAGTTCCTCGCGGGTCGGCATATCAACACCAAGATAACAGGGTGCCTTGATCGCAGGAGAGCCGATACGCATGTGGATCTCGCGTGCACCAGCATCCCGCATCATTTCAATGATTCGTCGTGAGGTGGTTCCGCGCACAATGCTGTCATCGACGAGTACTATGGATTTATCCTTCAGATGCGCAGCGATCGGGTTGAGTTTGAGCCGCACTGCTTTCTCCCGTTCCTTCTGGGAAGGCATGATGAAGGTGCGCCCGCTGTACCGGTTCTTCATCAGGGACTCCAGGAAGGGGATCTTCGAACCTTCTGCATATCCTATTGCATATGCGGTGCCCGAATCCGGGACGGAACAGACCGAATCTGCATTCGCGGGATCCTCCTCATGAAGTTTCTGCCCGATTTTACGGCGTACATCATACACAAGAACCCCATCGATGACCGAGTCTGCCCGGGCAAAATATATGTATTCGAAGATACAGTGAGCACGCTTCCCGGGAACTGCTATCCGCGTGCAGGTAATCCCTCCCGAATCGATCTGAATCAATTCTCCAGGATAAATATCCCGGATAAATTTCGCGTTCAGAGCATCAGTCGCCACACTCTCGGATGCAATCATATATCCGTTTTCAGTCTTACCGATGCAGAAGGGTTTAATGCCCAACGGGTCGCGGAACGCATAGATTATGCCGTCAATCATCATTACCACAGAATAGGATCCACGGATCTTCTGCATGCAGATCTTGACCGCATCTGCTACCGTCTCAGATTTGCCAATCTCGTCCATCAGAATCTTTGCGATGATCTCCGTATCAGTCGTAGTCGTAAAGATTTGCCCGGCCTGCTCGTATTCTGCCCGGAGCTCGCAGGTATTGACAAGATTGCCGTTATGGGCAATGGAAATCAGATGATCCTTGAACTGAAAATTGAGTGGCTGAATATTCTCTGGCAGGTTTGCTCCGGTTGTCGGGTACCGGACATGGCCTATCCCGGCATTACCCTTCAGCTCACACAAGACTGCAGGTGAAAAAACATCGGCAACAAGGCCGGGTCCCTTGAACTTATGGAGGTTTGAACCGTCAAAAGTGGAAATACCGGCGCTCTCCTGGCCACGGTGCTGGAGAGCGTACAAAGCATAATAGAGCTGGATGGATGCACCGCCAGCATCCACGATGCCAACGATACCGCACATGATAGGACTCTAATGAGTTGGAATTTTTGGTCGCTTTGTGTGCCACTTATAGCCGGACATCTTAGTGCTCCTGCCGAAACCGCAGGCAGAACAGACTTTTTTCTGGGCGTGAAACGAAATCTTCCCACAGCGCCGGCAGGCGATATGAGTAAATTTGTTCATCTTTCCCATTGAGGGTGTGCCTTTTGACATGATACTTCACCTTATTGTTCGATAGATGGAGATATATAGATAACATTATCCCCGCGGACGATAAGCATCCCAACCTTCTGAACCTGGCCGTTCTCCACTTCCTCCGCTTTATCAAGGACGAGGTTCATATGAACGTCATAACCCTGGAGAATGCCACGGATTTCTCTCCCGCCTTTGAGAGATACAATAACGGGCTGCCGGTTCAGCACCTGATCCAAAATATCCAACGGCCGTTTGGTCATAATAATACCCTGTTACCATCGCTCTGGAGTAATATATGTGGGTGAGCCGGTTACTTAAACATACCGTAGATCTCCATCAGCCGGCTAATTCCGGATAATAATGCAGGACATTATATCGAAGAACCGATTTGATTTCCACGATGGAAATTCTTTTCAAGCGAGAGATATGAATATACGGAATGTACCAATGAAAAAAATTATCGTAAAAAAACGTCATTCCATCCGAAAAAGTCAGGCGCAGGATCTTCTGGCCAGACTTTACGATCAGATAGGAAATTCAGCCCGGTTTTTCCATACAGATATGATTGAGGTAATCGAGACCAATGCCGATGTTTCCCTGTTTATGGTTAACAAGAAGCTGCTCCTCATGGATACCGGAGACTGGGTATTCCCTACGTTAAAAGGTGCAATCCAGTTCCCCTTTCCTGAACGCAGGATAGTTGTGGATGCCGGTGCAATACCGTATGTTGTCAACGGCGCTGATGTCATGCGGCCCGGCATCGTATCAGTTACTGACGATGTAAAATCGTCTTCGCCGGTCCAGATCGTAGATGAACGACACGGCAAGCCGCTTGCAATAGGTGTTGCGCTCCTTGACGCGCCCGACATCCGTGCCAGCACATCAGGAAAGATGTGTAAAAATTTTCATCACGTCAGCGATGAAATATGGAACATTGAAATCTGATTAAAAGGGTATCGGGTGAATTGTGCGTAAAACCGGCGATTTTCAATATTTTATTGCAAAAAACCTCATATAGGTCGTTTCAAAATAGATACTATTAAATAAGTTTCATCATACAGTTTTTTTATGGTTAAAATCATAGACACCCTTCTTGGGAAGAGTTCCACAAGCTCGGATGACGATTACATGGAACTCGACCTTGCATCTTACGAAGAACAGGGAGCCTCTGCCCCGGCATTACTCGTAAAGATCGCGACGATTACTGATCTGAAGGATACTCCGCGGGTCAAGGATGAAGTATACAGTGGTAACATAGTAATTGTTGACATTTCACGGCTCAAAATGGACAAGATATCCTATGAGCGTGTCCTGAAAGATCTCAAAGAGGTAGCAAAGGATGTCAACGGCGACATAATCGGCCTGGGAGACCAGAGGTATGTTGTACTCACCCCGATGTCGGTAAAAATTTCCCGTGACAAGATTGGTGGAGCTTAACGTTGCGTACCGTCGTCCCGGGTCCATGTCCTTATTGTAATACAGAAATCGAATATAATTACCAGACAGAAAATATCCCCTATTTTTCTGATATTCTGATCATTTCCGCTCTCTGCGGTTCGTGCGGATACAAATATGTAGACACCCAGCTCCTCAAAGATAACGAACCGGTACGGTATGAGGTGCGGGTGGACACACCGGAAGATCTTGCTATCCGGGTCGTCCGGAGTATGAGCGCGAGTATTGAAATTCCCGAGCTGGGTGTCCGTATTGATCCTGGTCCGGCCTGTCAGGGTTTTGTATCCAATATCGAAGGAGTCCTGGACCGCATCGAACAGATTGTAAAAGGGGCAAGGATCTGGGGTGAGGTTGAGGAACGGGAAAATGCACAAACGCTTCTTAAAAAAATTGATTCCGTGAAAAACGGTTCATTTGCGATAACCCTCGTTCTTGAAGACCGGTGTGGCAACAGTGCTATTATTGCGGACAAAGCACAAAAGAAGGGCTATACACCAGATTACTGATAATTAAAATAATTTCAGGTAATTTCTGTATCCCGCAGCCACGCCCCGGGTTCCTCAATAATTTCCCCCACAACTTTTACCCCTTTTACAAGGTTCTGAACGCAGGTGACACTTGCGGATGGAACGATATACGCGTATCCCATTCCCATATTAAACGTCCGGTACATCTCGGTTGTCGAGATATCCCCGGTCTTCTGGATCCATGAGAAGATTTCCGGTGGCGTGATAGGCGCATCGATACGGAACCCGTAGTGGCTGAGCCTCAGAAAATTGAGCAGCCCTCCACCGGTGATATGGCACATGCCATGTATGGTGCAGGCAGATGCCACGTCAAGGCTTTCATGGTAAATCCGGGTAGGTACGAGAAGTTCCTCACCAAGTGTCCGGCCATTCCTGAGCCGATCATCGTAAGCTGCATATTTTTCAACAACCGTACGGGCCAGAGAAAGCCCGTTGCTATGGACTCCGGTTGACGGGACTCCGAGAATTTTGTCACCTGGCTGAATTCTGCTGCCATCGATAATCTTATCCTTCTTCTGTACCCCGAGGCACGTACCTGCAAGATCGAGACCGGTTACCAGGCCACGCAGAGAGGCAGTCTCACCTCCCACAATATCGATGTTCGCCCGGCGGGCACCTTCATTTAAACCGATGCCAATCTGGGCCATCTTTTCAACCGATAACTTGTCTGTTGCGATGTAGTCCACAAAAGCGACAGGCTCCATGTTCATGACATAGAGATCATTGACGTTCATTGCAACGCAGTCGATACCTACGGTGCTCCAGTCCTGCATCTTATCGGCAACCAGCATCTTTGTTCCGACACCATCGGTGGTCAGTGCAAGAGCCATCTCCCCGAAATCAATAAGTCCGGCAAAATGACCTGTACTACCGGTCATCGTAAAACTGCCTTTCCTCCGGTAGGTCAGGTTTTTAATCAGGGCTTTGATTGCAGTTGATTCGAGGTCAATATCAACTCCTGCCTCGCGGTACGTGATGTTACTCATCGCATACCTCCGATAACCTGAATTCATCATGGAGCACTCGTACTGCCCGGGGCCCGTCCTGCTGTTTCACCACAAACGAGATATTCGCTTCTGATGATCCCTGCGAGATCATCATGACATTGACACCTGTTTTTCCAAGGGCCGTGAAGATCCTTCCCCCTGTACCTGGCGCGCCTGCCATACCTGCGCCGACCACAGCTACTGCACATACATCATGGTTGTGGGTAACTTCCCGCACTATCCCCTGTTTCACCAGATCGGAAAGGGCGTGTACGGCAGCATTGAGGTGCGCTTCATCGACGATGAGTGAAATATTTGCTTCAGATGACCCCTGTGAGATCATCATGACATTTACCTCATGGTCTGCCAGGATGGTAAAAATCGCTTTTGCGACGCCCGGTCTGCCGATCATCTGGGCCCCGTTGATGTTTATTGCAGCTACGTTTTCTATGTAAGTCAGGGCTTTGACCACACGATGGTCCCTCTGCCCGTTCCGGACGATAACAGTTCCCGGGTGAGAGGGATTGAAGGTGTTTTTTACACGGACGAGAATGTTCTTTCTCATTGCAGGTTCTATGGATCGCGGGTGCATCACTTTTGCACCGAAATAGGAGAGTTCCATCACCTCGATGTAGGAGAGTGAGGGCATCACCCGTGCATCGTTGATTACCCGCGGATCGCAGGTCATTATGCCATCCACATCTGTCCAGATCCAAATCTCATCCGCATCTATTCCTGCCCCGATAATTGAAGCCGAATAATCTGAACCGCTCCTGCCAAGGGTAGTTACGACGCCGTTCCTGGTACACCCCATGAATCCCATGATAACGGGTATTTCTTTACTTAGCAGGGGTCCGAGCCGTTTTTTTATCCGTGCATCACTTTCCAGAAGAGCAGTGGATTCACCATGCTGGGGTGTGGTGAGGATCCCTGCGTCGCAGCCATCAATAACTGATGACGGGATACCCCGCTGACGAAGAGCTGCACTGATAATGGGGGAAAGCATTCGTTCCCCGAATGAGATGATATAATCCCTGGATCGGGGAGTGAGCTCCCTCAGATTATAAACAGCAAAGAGAATATTCTGAAGACTGATGAGGCGGTCCTCGATGACTGAGCCGGTTTCGGCAACATAATCAGGTGCAGCCCCTTCGAGAGTAGTCATATGCCTCTTGCCAAGTGCCTGGATGAGGGGTTCTATGGCAGTGTCATCTTTTGCAGTCGGGAGTTTTGATGTAATTTCGATAAGCTGGTCGGTTACGCCACGCTGTGCGGATACCACCACAGCCAGTTCATCACCGGCTTTATGGTGTTTTTCTAAAATTTCCACAACATTTCTGATACATTGCGCGTCGGCAACTGAGGTCCCGCCAAATTTCATTAAAAATCTCATTTCTCTCTCACTTTGGCTGTGCCATTTATTTATGTAACTATACGATCCACAAAATAATAAGATGCTTGCAGATGAGGTTGTGGATTGCCATGTGCTGGTGATCGGGAGCGGCGGTGCAGGGGTAAGGGCTGCGATTGAGGCATCGCAATATGGCGACACGGTGCTCATTTCAAAGACCATCGTTGGTAAAGGCGGATGCACCACGATGGCGGAAGGGGGTTACAATGCAGTCCTGAGAGAACAGGACTCATGCGAAATTCACTTTGATGATACGCTCAGGGGAGGTGCTTATCTTAATGATCCGGAGCTTGTGACTCTTCTTGTTAAGGAGGCTCCTCTCCGGATGAAGGATCTGATAGCCTGGGGAGCGGTATTCGATTTTACCGATAACGATGAGGTCGCACAGCGCCCGTTTGGTGGCCAGAAGTTCCCGCGGACCTGTTATGCCGGTGACAGGACCGGGCATGAGATGATGACCACACTCGTCGAGCGGCTTGATTCGTCGGATGTGAATCTGCTGCAGGAATTCACCGTCATAGACTTACTCAGAAACGGGGAGTCGATCATTGGCGCGATGGCGCTTGACGAGAGAGGTAATCTCGTGTTACTCAAGGCAGACAGCACTATTCTTGCCACCGGCGGAGGGACCAGGGTTTATGATATTTCTACAAACTCGTCGAGCGGTACCGGTGATGGTTTTGCGATTGGCTACCGCTCGGGTGCTGAACTAATCGATATGGAGATGATCCAGTTTCATCCTACCGGTGCGGTGTTCCCTTATGATGCACGGGGGAGACTTGTGACGGAAGCTGTGCGGGGTGAAGGGGGTATCCTTCTTAACAGCACCGGAGAACGGTTCATGAAAAACTACGATCCTGAACGGATGGAACTATCCACCCGGGATGTCGTTGCACGTGCCATCGCAACGGAGATTCTCAATGGCCGCGGTACACCGCATGAAGGTGTTTATCTCGATGTGACTCACCTGCCACGAGAGCAGATCGAAAGCCGGCTCCCGGTCATGCTGGAACAGTTTCTCAAATTCGGTGTTGACATCAGGGAAATACCCATGGAAGTCGCCCCGACAGCACACCATATCATGGGGGGTCTCCGGATAACTCCCGAATGCCGGACAACACTCCCCGGGTTGTTCGCCTGCGGTGAAGTTGCCGGAGGCGTTCACGGGGCAAATCGTCTGGGCGGAAATGCTCTTGCAGAGACCCAGGTCTTCGGAAAACGTGCCGGAGAATATGCAGGAAAATCCGAGAAACGGGTTAAAAACGTCGACAAAGAACAAATAAACAAACAACAGGCAGATCTTGAGGCATTCCTGGACGGAAGCGAGAGCCCGGCACGAATCCGGACTCAGCTCCAGCAGGCAATGTGGAAGGGTGCCGGTATCTTCCGGAATGCAGCTGATCTCTCAAAAACTCTTGAAATTATCAATTGCCTTCCTCTTGCAGCTATCAGGGCAGAATCTCCCAGAAATCTTACCGAATGCTGCATCGTCAGGAACATGTGTCTTACAGCTTCACTTATCTGTCGGAGTGCGCTGATCAGGAAAGAGTCCCGGGGCGCGCATGTACGGGTTGATGTGCCACAGACATATGAATCCCGGCAGTCCCCGTTCGGACATACGTATATTTCCCAAACCCGGGAGGGGATTGAGAGGAAAAGGGGAATGCCATGAAGGAGATCACCGTTAAGGTTTACCGCTATAATCCGGGAGAGGATGCAGAACCGTATTTCGAAACATATACGGTGAATGTGAATGAAGGTGCACGGGTGCTGCATGTTCTCCATGCCATTCACGACGAAGTGGATCCGACCCTTGCGTACAGGTACAGTTGCGGATCGGGGCAATGCGGGAGCTGTGCCGTACGGGTAAATGGCGAGCCTGTGCTTGCCTGCATGGAAGAAGCCCGGAACAATATCACTATCGAACCCCTGAACCTGTCGGTAAAAAAAGACCTTGTTGTGGATCTTGTACCCACACTCGAGACAATTGCATCACTGAAACCATCAGAAGCATCCAGACTGCCAACGAAATCCGATATTGACGCAATCAAGCCGCTCAGGTCCTGTATCGAGTGCCTCAGCTGTGTATCAGTCTGCCCGGCGATGGATGTCACGAAGTTTCTTGGACCGACGGCTATGCGCCAGGAAATGCGCCTCGCGCTCGACCCGCGAAACATCGATGACCGCATTACGGCCGCCGTGCAGGAAGGCCTCTTTACCTGCACAAGCTGCCAGGCCTGCTGGAAGGTCTGCCCGAAGGAGATCCAAATCCCGGGCAAAGCAATAGAGAAGCTCCGGTCCCTTGCCAACAAAAAAGGGCTCACGCTCCCACGACACAAGGAAGTGGCAGCGCTTGTGAAGGAAACAGGTCGTTCTGTGGTACGGACAGAACCGACCTTTCTGGAACTTGTGAATTCCGAGGTGATTGAACCAACAGGACCGGTGAAGGCAACAGTCGGGTTCTTCGTCGGCTGTATGTATAACCTGCGCCTGCCCCGGACAGCGCTGGATGCGATCGAGGTACTGAAACGCAACGGTATCCGGGTCATCATTCCAAAAGAACAGGTCTGCTGTGGTTCGCCGCTCATCCGTACCGGACAACTTGAGTACCTGGACACACTCAAACAGCGCAACATCGATGCATTTCGGTTCCGAAACATCGATACGGTCATGACTATGTGCGCCGGTTGCGGCTCCACGCTGAAACATGATTACAGGACGCCCTTTGAGGTATTGGATATCAATGAAATACTCACAAAATTCGGGATTGAGCCTCCGGCACGCTTACCGATCAAGGCCACCTATCACGATCCCTGTCACCTGCTCAGGGGACAGGGTATCCGCGACCAGCCCCGTGAGCTCATCCGGCAGGTTGTCGATCTGGTTGAGATGCCATCCATCTGCTGCGGATCAGGAGGCGGGGTGAAATCCGGACTACCTGAAGAAGCAGCAGCACTGGGAAAACGAAGGGGCGAGGAGATAAAGAAGACCGGTGCGGATATTGTGGTATCATCCTGCCCGTTTTGTGAGTTCCATATAAGCGGGCACACCGATAAACCCGTCAGGAATATTTTAACCTTACTCCTCGAAGGATATAAGGAAAAAGACAGGAGAAAGAAAGAGAATCCGGCAGTTCATTAAATAGTGAAGGAAGCAGAGAAATTCCGACTTTTTTTTAGTATATTTTTTGATTAAAATCGGATAATTGATTTTTTTTATCATGAGGATTTCATCAGGTATTCGTATGCTTCAAGGGCAGCCTTTGCCCCGTCTCCGGAGGCGATGATAATCTGTTTGTTTTTCACTGAGGTAACATCACCCGCTGCAAAAACTCCATCCTGACTCGTATGGCAGTTCAGGTCAACAATAATTTCCTTTTTTTCGTTGAGTGCTACAAATCCGCTAAGGAAATCGGTATTAGGCAGCCACCCGATCTCAATAAAAATCCCATCCAGTTCGATTTTCTGCTCTTCTCCCTTTGCGTTTTTCGTTGTGATAGCGGAAAGGAACTTATTCCCATGGAGAGCGGTGACCTGTGTATTTAAATAAACGGTAATATTCTTATTTGATTCGAGCATCCCTTCATATATCGGATCTGCCCGTATAATGCTCCGAACTATCAGGCTTACTGAAGAAGCGATTTTGCTCATCTCCACTGCAGTCTGGATAGCGGAATTGCCACCCCCAACGATGGCTACCCGTTTACCTTTATATAAGGGTCCATCACACGTTGAACAGATGGACAGGCCGCGTCCGAGATACTGTTCCTCGTTTGCCACACCTAGTTTCTTCGGCCGGTTCCCCTGCGCAAGAATCACGGTTTTTGCCTTGAATATATTTTCTGAAATTGTCCGGATGGTAAAAATATCATTTTCTTTTGAGATGCTGATAACCCGATCGAGTTCAAGCCGCATATTGAGAGTGCGGACCTGTTCTTCAAATTTTTTCATCAGATCTTCACCGGTGATCATGCGGTAGCCCATGTAATTCTCTATCGCCCATGATTCCAGCGCTTGTCCTCCGATGTTTTCGCTGATAATAATTGTATTCAGCATTTTTCTCGCGCAGTATACTCCTGCAGTCAGACCAGCAGGTCCGGCACCGGCGATCAGAACATCATAAACCTCTCCGGATAGTGTTTCTCCGAACAGGTCATTCAGCCTCTGCGAATCAAATCCAACAATAACCTCGTTATTGACAATAATAACCGGAACTCCGCGTTGACCTGAGAGGTCTATCATTTTTTTTGCTGCATCGGAATCTTCACCGACATCAATTTGCTCGTAGGGTATTCCGTGTTTGTCGAGAAACGCCTTTGCCATCCGGCAATACGGGCAGTTTTTTGTTGAATAGACGGTGACTTTTTTCATCAATTCGAAGATGGTCTGGTTTCTTATAAATATATCGTCCCCGAAGAAGCCGGTATAAATTAACCATAGCAACGTTCTTTTTGGACGAGCCCCAATACCAGTTTACAGGTATGATCACCATGTCCGAAACGAGGAGTCTGCAAAAATCCATACTTTTTTCTCTCGCACTCCTTTGCCTTATATGCGGGACATGTGCCTCTGCACAAAATGTTAACCCCGCACCGGATCCTTCGCTCTATTTCAGCTTCAATGAGGGGGGAGGTATCTACGCTGCTGATGGATCGGGTAATGGTAATACGGGAACATTACATGGCATATCGCGTAGTGAGAACGGGGGTTGCGGAAGATCGGTATTTTTTGACGGGTCTGGCAGTTATATAGAAATCCCCTTCAGTTCACGGAATCACCCCACCGGGGGAATTACAGTATCGGCATGGTTTTTTACGAATTCGTCTGAGCCCCAGGTAATAATTTCAACAGATGAAGATGGAGGATACCAGTTAGGGTTTGACGATGGTGAAGATCTCTGGTGGACACTGGATCTGCGAGGTACAGGTAAGGTATCCCTACCCATCCAGCATGAAAGCATCTCGCTTAACGAGTGGCATCACATAACCGGAACTTATGATGGACGGACAATGAAGATGTATCTGGATGGTGTGCTCAGAAACCAGATGAATGCAACAGGTGAGATCCAGTACCAGTACAACAATTATGTTATGCTTGGTGCTGACGCAGGAGTCTACAATCAGACAGACCGGAATTGCCCGCTGTATTTCCGGGGCATGCTTGATGAGGTCAGGATTTACGATGTTGCATTAGCCTACAGCGAGGTAATGGATGACAGGTTCGGCTGCTTCCCGGAACCAGGATTACAATCAGAGGATCTGTCAATTCAGTCAGTACCTCTGTCATCCTGTTCTGTATCATCGGGTTCTGTAATCATTGGAGCACATGAGAAGGCATCACGGGTTATTTCTATCAGGAACCAGACCGAGAACGGGATTTGGAATGTTACCCTGCCCCCAGGCTCGACACTCGTTGTTAAAGTCCGCGATTTCTACTCAACCGTATATCCGGATTCCTGGTATATCGAGATTGCTGATGAAAACGGCAGGATTACCCGCTCTGTCGCTTTCCCAAACAGGAACAATGCACCGCTGAAGGGAGTTGTTCCTTCGGGTAATGCGACAGTCATTATCAGATATTTTGATGGCAAAGGACGTTTCCCCGCGAAAGTCGCAATCGACTTCGAGAGTATTGACTCCCCGCCCCCACCTGTTTCCCCCCAGACGATACTGAATTATCCCATAATTGTCATCTACTCTGTTTCCTGGGCAACCCTTATTGCCATCATCCTCGTTATGGTCTGGCTTCACCGCAGGAGAAAAGAAAAAAAGAAAACGGATATAAAAGAGACATAAAAACAAAATTTTAAAGGGTAATTTCCCGGAACTGTTTTCCGAAAACACCGCAAATCGGGCATTTTTCAGGAGGTTTGGCGATTTCAATATTGCCGCAAACAGGACAGAGGAAAATTTTTTCCCTTCCCAGATCATTGCCGGATTTCACCGCAAGGAGAGCCTTCTTGTAGAGGTTTGCATGGACCTCTTCGGCTTTCATTGCGTAGGTGAATGCCAGTACAGCATCACTCTTGTTTTCAGCTTCGGCAAGTTTCACGAATTCGGGATACATCTTTGTATATTCGTGAGTTTCTCCGGCAATGCTCGATTCAAGATTCTTTTCTGTTGCTTCGACTTTCCCCAGTACTTTCAGCAATTTTTTTGCGTGAATTGCTTCAGCTTCAGATGCCGCCTTGTAGAGAGTTGCAATATTTTTTAATCCATCGGCTGCAGCTTTTTCTGAAAAAGCCTGATATTTTCGGTTTGCCTGAGATTCACCGGCAAAGGCTTCCATCGCATT
>DATEXZ010000043.1:0-4699 GCA_035256445.1 Methanoregula sp. | reverse complement strand
CACCGTGCAGACATGCCCGGGGAGCATGAACCCGTCAAGTTTTGCCTCGCCCTGCTCAAGCAGCCATTTCATCGCCGGGGGGACTATCCGGTGGCAGGAAAGTATGGAGAAATTTTCCGGGGGTTTTGTAAGGATGGTTGCGGCGACAGTTGGTGCCGTGGTCTCAAACCCGACTGAGATGAACACGACCTCTTCATCAGTTTTCCGGGCGATTTCCACGGCCTTATGAACACCCTGCACTACCCGGACGTCTCCCCCGCAGGATTCCATAGATCCCCGGGAACCCGGAACTCGCAGGGAATCGCCATAGGTTGCGATGATACAGTTCTTCCCGGCGAGATCCAGCGCGGCGTCGATCTCTCCCTGGGGTGTTATGCAGACAGGACAACCGGGACCCATGACAATTTTCAGCCGTTCCGGGAGCAGGCTGCGCAACCCCGTCCGGGCTATCGCTGCTTCGTGGGTGCCACAAATATGCATGAACGTAAGATCCCTGTCGGTGAGTTCATGGAGTGTATCGGCAATCTCTTTTCCCGTCGCCATATAATCTTAAGACTATTTACTGGGAAATAACATAAGAGTACGTATGGTCCTTGTAGCAGGAATCGAAATCAATTACATCCTCGCAGCCTTCACGCTGCTCCTGGGAATCCTGATCGCCTTCCTCGTCCGGGCGCTCGTCGGCTGGCTGGCATCAAGAGCCGGCGAGACCGAGACCTACTGGGATGACATCATCATCGCTTCGTTTGGCACACCGGTCCAGGTAGCAATCGTTGCATTCTTCCTGTATTTTGCCCTCACCTGGTTCGGCATCCTCCCGGAGAGCCTGAAGTGGATCCAGGATCCCAACTATGTGACCTCCTTCTACATCATCCTCAGTGCGTGGATCCTCTCCACGTTCCTTCACAGCATTATCCATATCTATGGCCGAAGGTATGCCCAACGGTCAGATACCGATCTCGATGACCGCCTCGTTGAACTGTTCGAACTGGTCATCCGGTACGTTATCTGGTTTGTTGCCATCATGGCCATCCTCAAGGTTTTCGAAATTGATATCACCCCGTTCCTTGCCGGTGCGGGTATCGCTGGTATCGCCGTAGCGCTGGCAGCACAGGACCTCATCTCCAATTTCTTCGGCGGGGCCATCATCACCGTTGACAAACCCTTCAAGGTCGGTGACCGGATTAAGGTGGAAGATTACTATGGAGATGTTATCTCGGTCGGCACCCGGAGTACCCGTATCAAGACGCTGGATTACCAGATCGTGACAATCCCCAACAACAAGCTGACCACGAATGTCATCATCAATTATTCCGAACCCGACCAGAAACTGAGGATCACCATTCCGGTCTCAGTTGCCTACGGGAACGATCCGGGACGGGTCAAGAAGATACTCCTTGAGATTGCCCAGGATGCGATAAAAAATACCGGCTATCTCCTTGATGAACCCGTCCCAACGGTCTTTTTCACGGAATTTGCCGATTCCAGCCTCAACTTCATACTCCGCGTCTGGGCGCAGAAGTACAACATCCCGGACGAGGTGAAGGACGCGATCAACTGCAGGATTGCCGAACGGTTTGCGCAGGAAGGGATCGCGATCCCCTTCCCGCAGATGGACGTGCACATAACAAAGTAACAATCCCGATTTTCTTTTCCGGCCTGTCTGGTTTGCGTATATTTATCACGCTTGAGACACGACCACTCATCCATGTTTGCCGTCTCCACGTTCTGCCTGCACAGCGTTCCTCTCACTGCAGCTCTTGACCAGCTCACGGCAATCACCGATCATATCGAGATAATGGATGACGGCCTTCATCATCTTGACCGTGCAGATCCTCTTGAGAATTACTCCGCAAAGTATACCCTCCACGCTCCCTGCCGGGGAACAAATATCGCAAGCCTCCTTGAACCGATACGACAGGCCAGTGTTGAAGTGGTGCGACAGTGTTTTGTAATCGCCGCAGAAGTAAATGCCGGTGTTGTCGTGCACCCGGGATATTTCGCGTGGGCAGAAGAACGTGCAAAAGCTGAACAGCAGCTGACAAAATCGTTGTTGGATCTTTCCCTGCTTGCCAAAGAGTATTCTGTCCGCTACTTTATAGAAAATATGGGAAACTGGGAATATTTCTTTTTGAAAACTCCCGATGAACTTCCCCTTATTGGTGACATCCCTTTTGCACTGGATACCGGGCATGCACACCAGAATCTTTGTCTTACAGAATTTCTTCGTTTCCCCGCCGCCCATTATCATCTCCATGACAATGATGGAAGGGAAGATTCCCACCTTGCTCTCGGAAAAGGCACCATAGATTTTGAGCCGGTGATGAAAGCGGTACAAAAAAACAGGGTCATACCGGTTCTTGAAGTCGCAACATTTGAAGGGGTAATGGAAAGCATCCGTTTGCTGAGCAGGTTCTGATTCTGTCGTGTGGGAACCTTTTTTGGTGAGTGCTCATACGGTTTGAAAAAATGGCATTGGAGAAACCCTGAGTTTTCAACACATGGTAAAGCACCTGTTTTCGGAGAGGACCGTGCCTGTTCCCCGAACCGCCCCTGCGCTTTGCAATGGTGTTGTATTACCTTCTCTGGAATTATCGCCCCAGAGGGGGATGCCACAGCGGCGGGAGAGTAGGCATTACTTCCGTAGCCCTTAAGAGTGTTGAGAAAAATACTGTGAGGATTTCAAAAAGAGCCCCACTATCTTAAAATGAGAGGTGAGTCACCCGCCTCAGGGCCACTCCGAGGCACGGCGGGTCAGGGGAGTGTCCGGGATTTTTCAGTCATTGATCCGCCGCGGGGGCGTCCCTTCGGGGGCGGCGGCGTTCATCATTACGAACATACGGGATTCCAGAACACTCGTTTACATAAGCGTTCGGTTGTTCAGATGATGAATCAGGGAACAAATAATTGTATGACTCAGGAATATCGGATGTTCTTCAGAACAAGTACGAATTTCCGGTCATCCACCGTCAGTGAGGATACTTATTTGTAAAAGGGTTCGCGCAATCCAACCGCTTTGTGGAACAGTGCTTCGAGTTCTGCACCTTTCTTTCCCCGTATATCGATGTGGTTGTCGGTCCGTAACAGGCAGGGCTTGAGTTTCCCGTCAGATGTGACCCTGAGGCGGTTACAGAATGCGCAGAACTCCGTGTTGTGGAGCGGGCGGACTACCTCGACTTCAGCACCATCCAGGCAGTATTTTTTGCGGTGGTGCATCCTCCGGGTGATGATCTGTTTTGAGCGGGATGCAAGAGAATCTTCCAGCCCGTTCAGGTCCCCGTGATAGTTGCAGTCATTAAAGTGCATCAGTTCTATCAGCTGGAGGACAAGATTCCGGTTACCCCGGACGTATGCCAGAAAATCATCGATTTCCGCATCGTTGATTCCCTCGAGGACCACCATGTTCAGCTTGACCGGTGTAAGCCCGGCCTCAATGGCTGCAGTGATGCCCTCAAGAACATCGGAGAGGCGGTCAATGCCGGTGATTTTTTTATAGGTTTCAGGATTCAGGCTGTCAAGGCTGACATTGACTCTCCGGAGTCCCGCCTCTTTGAGCCGGAAAGCGAGGTCGGCAAGGAGGGTCCCGTTGGTCGTCAGCGAGGACTCCATACCGTCCGGCACAGACCGGACGATCTCCGGCAGGTCCGGGCGGAGCAACGGTTCTCCACCGGTAAATTTTACGCTGCGGATCTCAAATTTTGCCGCGACCCGCAGGATCTCCGCGATCTCTTCACCCGAAAGCTGCTCTTTGGGAGACTCTTCCCCTTCCTTGTGGCAGTAGATACAGGACAGGTTGCATTTCGGGGTAAGACTTACCCGGAGGTTACTTACCGGGCGGTTATACGGGTCTCTGAGGGTCACGGTCGGTTCATCCCACGAAATTCTTTGCGACGATGTACAGCTCGGTGCTCCCTTTCCGGGTTGATTTGGTGATGCAGGTCTTCACTGAATAGAAATGTTCTTTTGTCATGGCATAGAGTCCGGGAAAATCCGTGCCCTGAAAAGATTTTACTACAAAATTTCCGCCCTGTTTCAATACCCTGCAGGCAAACATAAGGGCCTGTTCATTCAGTTCAATGATGCGGGCCTGGTCGTAGCTCTTGTGACCGGAGAGCTTGGGAGCCGCATCGCAGACCACTACATTGACGACACCGAGCATGGATCGCACCTTCTCCTGGACCTCGGGATCATTGAGATCTCCTTCGATGGTCTCCACCCCGTCGAGGGGTGCGATGGGGTTGAGATCGATGCCGACAACCCTGGCACTGGTGAGCGTCCGCTCTATCTGGAGCCAGCTCCCGGGAGCTGCCCCGAGGTCGACGATATTGTCATCGGGACGGATGATGGCAAACTTATGCTGGATCTCGAGCAGCTTGTATGCCGCACGCGAGCGGTAACCCTCATGTTTTGCCCGTAAATGTGTCCGATCATATCCCCATTGTGAACCCATGCTTTCCTCATATTACTCCGGACTGCACCCCGGAACGTACTGGTAATATTTGACGGGATATTGTATAAGAGATTGCATTCAGGAATTTGTCAACTATTCGTATCGCATTTTTTCCATGGACTGAAGGGTTCAAAGGTCCGAAGAACCGGATCCGGAAGAGAGACTTATTCCTGCAGGTAGCCCCTGTAAGATTCTCATAAGCAGGACATAGTGAAAATAATGGCTTATTAGAAATCCTTAAAATATTTT
>DATEXZ010000042.1:0-8849 GCA_035256445.1 Methanoregula sp. | reverse complement strand
AGAAGTGAAGTTGCATATGATGAATGCGGATCCCCCGAATTTTTTGTTGCAAACGCTATCGTTCCGTCTTTCCCACAGTAGGGAATAATTTCCCCCGACCCTCCAGGATGGATGCCGATGTAGCTTGTCAAATCGTATACTTTGCCGCCAATTATCATCCAGCAACTGCCAGATGAACCATGCTTTGCTATTTCAGCCGGCGTAAGGGTTAAGCTGGAGCTGCCTGGTCCGGATGTTGTGAGGGGGATGTATTCTTCACGAGGAACAGGAATAGTTGTTCCCGTCGGGCGGGGCGACATGATGACTGCAGCTCCGAAATCGCCGATGAAGTATGAATTGAGAAGTGAAGTTGCATAAGATGAATGCGGATCCCCCGAATTTTTTGTTGCAAACGCTATCGTTCCGTCTTTCCCACAGTAGGGAATAATTTCCCCAGACCCACCAGGATGGATGCCGATGTAGTTTGTCAAATCGTATACTTTGCCACTAATTATCATCCAGCAACTGCCAGCTGAACCATGCTCTGCTATTTCTGACGGTGTAAGGGTTAAGCTGGAGCTGCCTGTGTTTTTTATTGCTGTAGTGTTTCCGGATGCTGCCGGGGCTGTATATGAATAAACAAATCCAAATACCAGGAAGACAGCTGTCCATCCTATTATTACCGAAGCTGTCAGGATTTTTTTATTCGCAAGCCCTTTCCTTTTAAGAAGCATCATTATGCCTCCAAGAGTGTGCAGATAGAAAACAGGTATGAGCACTATCAGTATGAAGAGTACATGAATATCGCGTATAAGGCCGTAGCTTATCCATGAAAAGAGCTGGTATTTGACGAGCATAACTCCTGAGAATAGCGCAACTATCATTGCTGCGACAAGAATCCACGCACTTTTCCTTGCAATCTTGAAAAGGAACGGCATCATGTGTATATTGTTTACGGTATTTTTTTAGAACTTATTTGATCGTAACTTCCCCACATTTGGGTGCGGTGTTCCAAAGGTCTCATCTCCAACCTCATCTCACGGTTATGGGTCGCCAGTCCTGTTCTGCTGCCGGCCTCCCGGTTTTAAACTCGCAGAGGTATATTCGTCCCCCGTGTTTTTTCTGGTAACTCCGCACATCAGCCAGACTTGAAAAAATGTTTGCGTAATCATCGCCGCTACGGTATTTTTGCGTCATTTATAACCTCCCCTAATGCAACCCTTCTGCTGTCCCTGATGATTAAGTCATGTATTCCACGCAAATAACCCTTACTTCCTGATGATTACCCGTAGCGATTGAGTAAGGTGAACGGCTCGATCTTCCGGCAGGTCAGAGTGATTGTACATGTCCTGGCCACACTATTCCTCTGGTGCCCGGACGGATTGAAGGGAAAAGGCATCCCCCAGGTTCAACCAGACAATCCCGTCAAGGTTCACTCATCGCACTGCCGGCTTGTGCAGAATCCCTGGGCACATTTCTCGTAAAACCGCTGGTGGCACTCCTCAGCCGGCCAGAATTGGGATGCAGGCAGGATCTCCATGAGGATTGGACGGTCGCCATAGATTTTTCTTGTTGTCAGACTATCCCGGGACGCGAGTGCTGCCTTCCTCTGTTCCTCATTATGGTAAAATATCACCGACCGGTACTGCGTGCCGGAATAATCGCCCTGCCCGTCAACGCATGTCGGGTCATGCATAGTCCAGAAAATCTCCAGCAGCAGGTCGTACGTGATGACGCCGGGGTCATACATGATCCCCACCGCCTCCACATGCCCGGTGGTTCCGGTAATAACCTGCTCATAGGTCGGTTCGGGGAGCGATCCCCCGGTGTATCCCACGACCGTTTCGATCACACCTTCGATACGCCGGAAGGCAGCCTCGGTATCAAAGAAACATCCTGCGGCAAAGGTTGCCCGCTGGAGCTCGACTGGGCCGGTCATCGTGCATATACTATGAGCCCGGGGTTCTTTGGTATTGCGATATGTCTGCCACATCCTGCGATACGGCATTTCTAAAATCCGGTTCCGGCACGATCACCATCCACCGGATCCCGGCTGCAGGGAGACGGTCGAAGGCGTCTGGGGATGACGAATCCTCCTGGTCCTGGGCTTCCCGCTGCGATCGATTCATTTTCCAAAGACCCCGGTGTGAGGGGAAAATGGGAAATTAGTACTGAAGAAGAGCAGAGATTACCCTGTCATTCTTTGGCGCTGCACTCCTGGTCCTCCCATTTTTTGTATTCCGGCAAAAGCTGATTCAGTACGGCATGAAAGCAGACACGGGGGATATTTACGGTTAAATCAAATGTTTCAAAATATGTAATGTATCAATAAGATTATACTGACTGCAGCCGTTTCATTGATTGTCAAAGGACATCGGATCCTAAAATCCTGATGGATTATTAACGGGTTCATATCTGATCGGAAGCAGCCTTACTGTTTTGCAAAGGTACATACAAATACCCCAAAGGATTGATCCTTGCAAAATGGTGGTAATTCAGGTGATGTGGTTTGATGTCAGGCAAATAGAGATTTAAATTCTGTTCAAAGTCGGTTGTGTATTCAAAGAAAGGAAATGAAATCCGGGAAAAATAACGCCCGGATGAATCATCAGAGAAAACGGGGTTATGGCGATTTTAAACACATCGCATCAGACAACATCTGACACCCAAAAAAAAGGAGATTTGTATATGGATTTCAATGATTCACTCAGACGAGCATTAAAGACCGGAAGTGTAATTCTTGGCCCAAACAGTACAAAAAAATGTGTCAATGACGGCAGAGCCAAGATGATCATATTTGCTGGTAATTGCCCGAAAGACTTCAAAACAAAAATTACTTCAAACAAGGATCTGTTCTTTCACACATTTGAAGGTTCCAACGTAGCGCTCGGAAGAGCATGCGGAAAACCATTTGCAGTAAGCACTCTTGCGATTGTCAATCCTGGCGAATCGGATATACTCTCCTTCAAAAGGGTTTGAAATGGTCGAAGCAAAATCTGCAAAAGACCAGATCAAATCAGGGTGGCAGGTATGACGGACGTAAACAGGATAGAGGTCATAACAATTATCGAGGGCATTATTATAATGATGTTCGGTGCCGGCATCTATCTTGCATTACCTATGCTTATAACCGGGTTACTTGGGGCTGTTTTCTTCATAGTGGGTATAGTTGTTATAATGAAAGGGTTTTTCAAAAAGTTCAGAAATCCTTAAACTTAAAATAATACTTTGTATAACGGTCGGGCAAATCTGACAATAATGGATGAAAACCCGATAAATAAGGACAGGAAAGGACTTGGATGAAGAACGCCTTCAAAGAAAAGCCGATTTTCACCCCGGGGCTCCGGTCCGGAGCACTATGATGCCGTTCCCCTGATTTCCAAAAGAAAATTTATGGATAACCCCGCAATTACACTACATACCAAAAATAATCTGCCAGCGAATGGGGGGATGAAAGAATGAACAAAACTGAACTAATGGGAATATTCGCAGTGCTGCTCATCGCGGTGGCGATGATCGCGGCATGCATGCAGGTCCAGGAACCTGACAACAGCAACGCCGTGATAACGTACAAATTCTACGGGGGATTCGTCATGGAGACGCACGCAATACAGGAGCTGGTGGTAACAAAGGACACTGCAACATGGACCATCAAGGCGGCTGACGGCAACATTACCGAGAGATTCGAAAAGAACCTGACAAAGGAGCAGTTCAATGCTATCGTGAAGGTGTTCACTGACAACAACTTCGCCTCCTTCGGGGACCGGTATGATGAGGGCCAGAACTACGTGACCGATGTTGGCTTTGCGGATATAACGTTCGCAGCGAACGGGAAGACCAAGACCGTGACGGCGTACAACTATGATCAATACCTGCCGGCAGGCCTGGTAAAGATACGGGAGAAGCTCCAGGAGACCGTAGAATTCACCAGAACGCTTGACGAGAGCCAGATAAAGGAGCTCACAGCGTCCTGGATACGGGAAGCGCCGACCTACAAGTATGACGGTTCAGGCCTCGCATTCGTTAATTATGTCCAGCAGGAGTCAAACCCTGTCCGGCACGTTCTCACCTATAGATTCACGAGCAGCCACGCAGGCTACGGTGACAGGTCGGGGAAGGTGACTGCCCAGGTCATCACAGAGCATTCGATAAAGATCGTGGTAGTTGACGGCAACGTGGAATCAGCAGTGATTGACGAGAAATGGGACGAAATAGGCCAGTTCATGGTCGGCTCTGAACTATCCCTCTCGTACCAGCCGAAGATGTGCGAGAAGACCACATGGCAGGTCTGGGAAGAGAACTCCGGACGGGTATACATACGGGCACCGACCGATGAGGAGATAATAAAGAGTTACTACATAACCATCTACAGCACTGATGTCAGGGACGTAAAGAAGATCCAGCTCGGCAATATGACCTGCCAGGCCTGTGACGTCTGCCTGGAGACCTACCGGTTCGAGCTCACCGTGAATGCAAGCGAGATGCAGCCGTTGCTCGATGAAGGGTGGACACGGATCTGATGATTATTTTATTTTTTTTTAGAAGCTCCTTTCGGATAAGTGCTTCTCAATCCTTTTCTTAAAAAAGAACAAGAGTCAAACTATGGCTGCCGGAAGGCCTTTTGTCTGAGGGGGTAAGGTATCAGTGATTCTGAAGGCAACAGGTTTGACCCCATAATTAATCATGGAACCAGTAAGCCAGAGGGAGTTATCTGACGGACCTCGACAAAAAACAAAGTATAAGCGGGTCAATCGAGTTTGAGGTCCCCTTAACGGCAAAAAATTTAGTGTTATATTATGATTTTGGGAACGTCTCCCCTGGCATCAGACTTGCATACGGGAACATTGATTAATTTTTTGGAGTATCTCAATAAATGGACGGACCGGCGTTTCCGATTCCATAAATTTTTATTTGGTTGCAACCATGCCACACCGCATTTCAAGAGCGTCCGGTATCCGATAATCTCCCGGGGAGCATATTGAAAAATGTGAGATATGGAGAAAAAATAAGCTGGATTCCCTGGATCCAACCTGGGCGCCCGTCACATACATCCTGACCGGAACGCGAATGGGTCTTTAGCACTTCGCTTCGCACTCAAATGCTTTGACTGGATCATTGGTAGTCTGGTTTTCACATGCTTCAACGCAGGACTTGCAGGTATCAAACTGGATTGTCGTCACGAGTCGGCACGTGCCACCACCGGTCTCACAGTGGGCGTACTGGCGGCATTTGTTGCCGAGCCGATATTCCATAGTACAGACTTCCGGGGCATTTGCCCCGCAAGCGATGTCGAGGCCATGACAGGTAGTAATCCCGCAGTTTTTCGTATCGGGAGAACCGGGACTTGGGGTTGGAACCGGTGTCACGGTTAAATTCCCTCCCGGAGAATTCGAAATGCAGCCGACGATCAATGCGGCGAGTACCAGTAAAGTGCAGGTCGTGGTCAGAAGAAAAGGGATTTTCATTAAGTCACGCTCTTTTCCTTGCAAGAAATTGTGTCAGGAAATATTTATTGATTTATTTGACCGCGAGAAAATTGAAGTCATCAAAAAAGGGATACCAGGATAGAGGGACACCTTGGTTATAACCCTGTATATTCCTGGAATTGTGACTGGTTGTAACCTTACATATATGAATGGTTTTGTCCGATTAATGCCGGCGAAAAATCAGGATGGGACTCCGGGATGAATGCATAAAGCATTCAATTAAGAAAAAAGTATTTTGGTTTTGCCAGTAATGCCCAGGTCAGGCAGGTCTCGTAAAAGATGATAGGGGAAAACCGTTGTCAGATCATTCCACAAAAATGACTTTTAGTGAACTTTTCGAAAATGCGGGTCAACCGGGATTTCCAAAAAAAAATTGCCGGGAAAATATTTTCCGGGTGGATAAAAAAATTTCCGATTCTTTTAAAAAAAGGTGATGACGGGGACCTTCCCCCGGCATCACGGTGTCCGGCACTTCATGCGTTCTGCACCGGGACGAAATTGTTCCCGGCATCCATCAGGAGGGTCCGGGGCATTTCGATCCCGAGTGCCTCTTTGAGGACTTCCTCGACGGTTTCAACCGGAACGAACGTGAGTTCGCCCCGGACATCTTCAGGAACATCCTCGAGGTCCCGTTCATTCTCCTTAGGCAGGATTACTTTCCGGATCCCCGCCCGGTGTGCAGCAAGGATCTTCTCCTTGATCCCCCCGACCGGCATAACCGCCCCGCTCAGGGTGATCTCCCCGGTCATGGCAAGGAGCGGGTCGACCGTCTTTCCGGTGATCAGCGATGCAAGTGACGTGAAGAGGGTCACACCCGCGGATGGTCCATCCTTGGGAGTTGCTCCTGACGGGACGTGGATGTGGATATCGCTCGTGGTGAAGTTGAAGCTGTTCTCTGTCCGGGCGAGCCGCGAGCGGATGAGGGAGAGCGAGATCGTCGCCGACTCCTTCATCACGTCCCCGAGCTGGCCGGTGAGGGTGAGTTTCCCTTTGCCGGGCATGAACGTGCATTCGATGAAGAGGATCTCCCCTCCGACCGGTGTCCACGCGAGGCCGGTGATGACGCCGGGGACCGGCTCCTTCCGGGCCATCTCGTGCCGGACCGGCTCCTTGCCCAGTATCCCGGCAACGTTGGCCGTTGTCACGCTGAACGGGAGCTCGGCTTTGCCGGAGACGATCTTCTCCGAGACGTGCCGGGCGGCTTTCGCGAGCTGCTTCTTTAACCAGCGCACACCGGCCTCACGGGTGTAGGTATCGATGATAACCTTCAGGGCTTCGTCATCGAACCGGAGCTTGTCTTCATCGAGCCCGTGCTCTTGTAAGACTTCGGGGATGAGGTGGTCCTTTGCTATCGCAAACTTCTCATTCTTGGTGTAGCCCGAGATCTCGATGAGCTCCATCCGGTCGAGGAGCGGCGGAGGGATCGTAGCGAGCGAGTTTGCCGTCGCGATGAACAGGACATCCGAGAGGTCATAGGGGACTTCGAGGTAGTGGTCGCTGAAGCTGTTGTTCTGCTCCGGGTCGAGGACTTCGAGCAGTGCGCTTGCCGGGTCACCGTTGTACGAAGAGGCCATCTTGTCGACCTCGTCAAGGATGAAGACCGGGTTCTTCGTGCCGGCCTTCTGGATGCCCTGGATGATCCTCCCGGGCAGGGCCCCGACGTATGTCCTCCGGTGCCCGCGGATCTCGGCTTCGTCCCGGACGCCGCCGAGGCTGATCCGGACATACTTCCTGCCCAGCGCCTCCGCGATGCTCTTTCCGAGGCTTGTCTTACCGGTCCCGGGCGGTCCCGAAAAGAGGAGGATCGAGCCCTGCTTCTCGCTCTTCAGTTTCATGACCGCGAGGTGCTGGACGATTCGTTCCTTGACTTTCTCAAGGCCGTTGTGGTGGCTTTCGAGAACTTTTCGCGCAGCCTCGATATCGATGCTCTTCTTCTCTTCAGTCTCCCACGGGAGGTCGAGGATGAGGTCAAGATAGTTCCGGATAACGGAGCCCTCGTGGTTGTGCGGGCCCCCTGTCTCCAGTTTCCGTGCCTCCGTGAGCGCCTTCTTCCGGACATCGTCGGGCATCTTCTTTGCCTCGATCTTTTCCCGGTAACTGTCGTCGCCGGTACCGCCTTCGCTCTCGTTCAGCTCGTCCTGGATCAGCTTCAGCTGCTCCCGCAGGATTGCCTCCCGGTTCGACTTACCAACCTTGTCGGAGACTTTCTTAGCCATCTCCATCCGGATGCTGATGTTCTCGCGCACCCGGATGAGGAGTTCGAGGAACGTGATGTACCGCTGGCGGACCGAGACGATTTCCAGGAGTGCCTGTTTCTCCGCAAGAGGGACCGGCAGGAACGGCATGACGAAACCCATGATCTGGTCAGCCGAGTCCATCTGGTCGATCGGCTTTGTGAACTGCTCCGAGCCGGAGAACCGGCTGCTGGTCTCGTGGATGGTGAGTTTTATATCCGCGAGGATCCTGGCCTTGAGGTCGGGCTCGATGTCAAGGACATCGGGGACCGGCTCAAACGTAGCGTAGAACTGGCCGTCTTTTTCTGTCACGATGGTTGCCCGTACCCTTTTCACGACCTGGACGCAGACGAGGTACCCCTCATCCGAGGGTTCGACCCGGGGGATCCGGAACAGGTTTCCCGTCCGGTACATCGATTCGGTCGTCACTTCGGAGGGGCGTGTGCCGCTTTTCACGGTCAGGCCAACAGCCCTTGCTGCCCCGCCGTTTTTCAGGGTCGCGAGCAGCAGTTCTCCGGTCGCCTTGTCGACATTGAATTTTGTCCGGCTGTCCGGGTAGAGCACAATCTCGAAGAGCGGTAAGACAACCGTCTCGTGGTAAATTTCAGTTTGTGGTGTTTGCATAATGGTTCTCTGGGTATTGTACAGTTCAGTTTCAGGTCGTTCCGGCAATGTTACCGGACTTTTTCCAGCAGCCCGATGAGGAGTTCCTGGTCGGGTTCTTCGAGTGACTCCATCATCATCAGCATCATCCTGCGCAGGGCAAGGTGGTCGGCCTGCGCAATCTTCCGGCCTTTTTCGGTAAGCCGTATGTAGATGATCCTGCCGTCATCAGGAGAAGGTTCGCGGTAGACGCATTCCATCCGGACAAACTTGTTGACCATCTCGGTGATGGTGGGTTTTGAGTTCCGGGTGAGCTCCGCGAGCCTGCTGAACGTTACATCGCCCTGTTCATCGATGGTTTTCAGGTACGCGATCTGCTTGACCGTTATATCCGACAACCCGCATTCGGAGAAGATGGTGCAGGAGCACTGGTTCCTGAGCCTCAGCAGGTTTTCCAGGACTTCGAACAGCTCCTCTTCTCGTTCTCTCATACGTTGTCTCCGGTTAGTTAGGTTTTGCCTAATTATAAAGGAGTTGGTTGGGGTAA
>DATEXZ010000041.1:0-6442 GCA_035256445.1 Methanoregula sp. | reverse complement strand
ATTGGCCTCATATACATATTCCAGAACGGGGCTGCCATGATATGGACTGACGAGTGGCAGAGCGTAAAAAGCCCCTATGACGGGATTACGCTACCGGTCGGGTCGCTTTCTGTCCCCCTCGATTATATACTCATCATCATCTTTACGACCGCGATTATCTGCGGGCTTTACCTCTTATTAAAAAAGACGACGATCGGTATGCAGATGAGGGCAACGAGCCAGAACCGGAAAGGTGCGATGCTTGTCGGTATCGATGTGGAACGCATCGACGTGATCAGTTTTGGCCTTGGGTGTGCACTTGCCGCGGCTGCAGGCACGCTCTGGATCGTAAGCGGGCAGATCTTTAACCCGTACATGGGTTCGATCCCCGCGATCAAGGCCTTTGCAATTATCATTCTGGGAGGCCTTGGCAGCATTCCCGGTGCAATTATCGGGGGGTTGTTGATGGGCCTTGCAGAGAACGGAGCGGCATTTTTCCTTGGCGGTATTTGGAAAGACGCGATCTCCTTTGTCATCCTTATCATCGTGCTCGTGGTGAGGCCGACCGGGCTGTTCGGGGAGAAGGGGGATTAAGACCATGCATTTTAAGAAAGACGAGATGGTAAAATACGGGACTATCCTCGCGCTTGTCATTGCCCTGGCCATCCCGTTCGCCACAGACAGCATGTTCATCCTCAACCTCCTTGTCCTGATGCTGATCTTTATCATCTTTGCATCGGCGTGGAACCTCCTCGCGTTCTCAGGGCAGGGGTCACTCGGGCACGCTGCTTTCTTTGGCATTGGAGCGTACGCATCAACCCTCATCGCTGCAAACAGCGGGATGTCCCCGTTCATCACTATCTTTCTCGGTGCGGCCGTAGCGGCATTTGTCGGGATCCTTATCGGCCTTACCTGTGTAAGGCTCAAGGAATGGTTCCTTGCCATGGTCACGTTCGGTTTTGCCATCATCGTCCAGACCCTGACGGTCAGCGTACTAGCTCCGGTTACCGGGGGCTGGGACGGTATTGCATCGAGCCGGCTCCTGAGCCCGTCAATCCCCGGCTACCAGTTGATTGAATACTATGCCGTCCTTGTCATCACCATCGCCTCTATAGCCGCAATCTGGTACATCATGAAGACACGGATTGGACTTGCATTTCTTGCAATCCGCGAAAACGAACTTGAAGCCAGGGCTGCGGGTATCGATCCGGTCCGTTACCGGCTCCTCGCATTTGCCCTCTCGGCCTACCTCGCAGGTGTTGCAGGAGCACTCCAGATCCACCACATCGGCTACCTTACCCCTGAACTCTATGGCGTAGACAACTCGTTCTGGCCGGTTACCTACGTCATCCTCGGGGGATTAGGCACGCTTGCCGGACCGATAGTCGGCACCATCGCACTTACCATTATCTGGGAGGGGCTCAAATCAACCGGGCTCACCTTCGGAAGGTATGTCATTGTCGGCGTCATGCTTATCCTTGCCATCATCTTTCTGCCCCGCGGGCTCGTGAGCCTGCCGGAACAGGTGCAGGGATGGCTGAAACGACGGAAAAGAAAAGAGCCCCTTCAGGAACCGGTTGATAACTGAAACTCTTTTTTCGTGCAGTGACGTGCGATGAAGAACTGAGTTTTGGGCTGGTTTATTCGGTTTATCGCATGTCAGACCGATTATTTTAAAGATTTCCGGAAATCGTACAGCGATCCGATTGCAGGTTGAATCGGTATTTTGTGCTTGTGATGAACGTCGCCTATCCGATAGGGCACGCCCCCTGCGGCTGATCAACATACCTGAAATTTCAGACAACTTATCTACCCCACCATGCCTCGGAACGGTACGAGGTTGGGGGCTCTTAGAAATTCCTTCCTCGTTCATAACTTTTATCATTCAGATAACAGACTCTCATTTGTTGTAAGTTCTATCGATATGAAGAACCCCAGAAAGAACAATCCCCCACCTTGTCATCGTTTCAGAACCCGAGGTACGCTTTCTGGATGCGGGGGTCGTGGAGGAGTTCTTTTGACGGGCCCTCCTGTACTATCCTCCCGTTTTCCAGCACATACCCCCGGTTGCACATGGCCAGCGCATTCCGGACATTCTGCTCGAGCAGGAGGATGGTCATCCCTTCCCTGCCAAGCTGTTCGAGCGAGCGGAAGACCTGGCCGGTGAGAATGGGGGAGAGTCCGGTAGATGGTTCATCAAGGATAAGGAGACGCGGTTCCGACATCAGGGCCCGCCCGATAGCAAGCATCTGCTGCTCACCCCCGGAAAGCGTCCCGGCCTTCTGCTGCTGCCGCTCCTGCAGGACCGGGAAGAGACGGAAAATCCGGTCGAGTCTCCTGTCAGGGTCAGTCATGGCAGTCCCGCCGAGGAGGAGGTTCTCGATCACGGGCATCGTCGGAAAGATCTCCCGCTTCTCGGGCACCAGGGCAAGTCCCTGCCGGAAGAGATCGTACGGGTGACTGCCAAGAATACTTTTACCATCAAACAGAACCGAACCTGTCGCTTTCCGGTTGAGCCCCACGATGGTCTCGACCGTGGTTGTCTTCCCAGCTCCATTCGGGCCGATCATGGTCACAAGCTCACCTTTATCCACGTGGAACGAGAGGTTCCAGACAACCTGCAGGTTCCCATGGAAGACATTGAGATCTGAAACGGTAAGCATTAACGGTATCCTCTCTCAGAATGCGTCGATATCGCCAAGATAGGTGTCGATGACCTTCTGGTTATTCACGACCTCATATGGCCTGCCATCCGCGATCTTCTCGCCATAGTCGAGCACGACGATCCGGTCTGAGACTCCCATAATTACACTCATCACATGTTCTATGATCAGGATAGCGACACCTTGATCCCTTATCTTTTTAATGAGGTCCACCGCTTCGTTACTCTCCTTCGGGTTAAGCCCGGTTGTAAGCTCGTCGAGAAGGAGCAGCTTTGGTTTCGAAGCCAGAGCCCGTGCAAGCTGCACCCTTTTCAGTTCCACCACATTTAAATTTTTAATGGTTGTGTCCCGTTTTTCTGCCGGGAAACCTACAAAATCAAGTATTTCTATCGCTTTTTTTCCTGCATCCGCCATACTGATCGCACGGTGATTACCAAACAACGCACCAATCATCGTGCATTCGTATGCGGTAAGTCCGGGAAAAGACTCAGCGATCTGGAACGTCTTGGCTATCCCTTTTTTACAGATCCGGTCGGCTTTAAGCCCGGTGATATCTTCGTTATCAAATATGATTGTTCCTGAAGTCGGGGTACTGATGCCGGAAATCATATTGAGAAGCGTGGTTTTTCCTGCACCGTTGGGACCCACAAGCCCTACGATCTCGTTCTCCCCCAGTGAGAGATCGACATTATTCACCGCCCGAAGGCCGCCGATCTGTTTGGATATACCCTTGAGTGTGAGCATGAAAATACCGTGCTGTCATTCAAATCGTTAGCATGGTGCTGTATTAAAGATAATGCCCATAAAAAACGAAGCGGTTGCAGCGAACAATACGGATCAGGGACTTTACCGGAACCATTGTCCGTTTTTTTGTCCAAAAAATAAAATACCGGGCAAGGAATGCCATCTTCATTCATGTGACATTAGGTGATTGAAGTAACCGGCATTGAGCAGCTAATCACTCACTCCTCAACCCGGAAATCCTGATGCGGGATATGTTGTGGAGCAGTATTTCCATTCGTGATCTGTTTTCGTACCGGCGTTACATATCCGGGGAGGTGGCAGAATGTGCTTCAGGCTCCCGGCATAGTAACTATTTCCCAGCGTGAGATCTTCCAGAGATTCCCGATCAGCGTGTAACGAGCGGCCACCGGAAAGGACCCGTTCTTTTTGTTTCTTCCGAGTGTTGCGTCTTCTGTGCAGCGGTAGGTAATCACCGCGATATCGTTCCCGGTCCGCTGGACATGCGGATCATCTATGCTGAAGGAATGCAGGGTGAACAGGGGGATTATCCTGGTCAGCATATCTTCCCGTTTGAACCGACCGAAAAGGTTGATCTCGTAATAATCCGGTGCGAGGAGTGATTCCAGTGCCCGGATGTCTTTGCGAAACAATGCATCAGCCCGTGCATGTTCAGAGGCTACAAGTACCTTCAGAAGCCCGGAATCGTCATATGGTGGTGTTTCTGTCATAGGAATTGACCATCCTTCAGGCAATGATTGTCCGGTACCGGTATTTTAATAGCTCCATACCGGTCTCCGGATCAGATTCCGGAGAGTTCTGGGAAGGTGCGATTTTTCATTCGTTTCGGGTTATACCGACAAGAAGGACCAAAAATCTTTTTCGGATCTGTCTGTGGGAAAGAAGATGTCCGGTCGTACCGGAGGCCTGTATTGTACCTTATTTGAGGGTTTCCTGCAGGGATTTCGGAAGATGGAGGGTAAACGTGCTCCCGGTATGTAACCTGCTTTCTACGGTAATATCTCCCCCGTGCATCTGCATAATCTTCTTTGCCATGGACAGAGAGAGGCCGATTCGGTCAAACCTGCGGGAAAGTTTTGTTGCATCCGCAAGCTGGAATGGCTCAAAGATTGACGACAATGCATTTTCAGAGATCCCGGTCCCGTTGTCCCTGACAGAAATATGATGAAATATATCCCCGGGATCCGAACGGTAAAAAACAGAAATTTTTCGGGGGGGCTCGGAGAAGTTTACCGCATTTGAAAGAAGGGAATCAAATACGCCGAAGAGCCGGTCCATATCCCCGGTTATTGCGAGATTTATCGGGATATCGGTAATTATCTCTGCTTTTTTCCGGTACTCACTGGAATCAAGTACGCTGTTCACGAGCTGGACCAGGGAAAATGTTGAGTGGTTCAGGTGGAGTTTCCCGCTATCAAGTACAGAGAGCTCCAGCATCTGGTTAATGATCTGACGTTCCCGGTCAACACTTGCGAGGCAGCGTTCAAGAATCCTTTTCGTATCCTCAGGAATACCAAATCCTTCAGGATCCTGGATGAGGAGGTTGAGGTATCCGAGAATCGGCTGGAGCGGCGTGCGCAGTTCGTGGGCGACCGTAACAATAATCCCCCTGCGTCGTTCATTGTCGAGCCGTATTTTTTCTTCAAGCAATTGTCTTTCAGAAATATCGACAACATTGATCAGGGTCGCCTTTTTACCGGAATGAACAACCGGCAGGGTAAAGAGTAATGCCAGCCGTTTATTCCCATATTTTGTCACGAAGTGAAACTCGCACCGGACTGCTTCTGAAGTCTCCTTCAGTCCGTGTTTGGCAAATTCTTTAACATCATCCGGATCGGTAGTGTCAATAAGAGACAAGAGATCTCTTCCGTGAATTTCATCAGGCAGGTACTTTGAAAATTCTGAAAAAGCGGGGTTTGCATACTGAATTATTCCGTTTCTCACGATGAGAATACCGGTGGGCAGGTTTTCGGTGAGGTGTTGGTAGTGCACAAGGTCATCGTCAACCGGCCTTATTGATATCTTACGCCGACTGATACCGGCTGCTGTACAAACCACGGTCATATCATCAACAGCATTCCAGGAAAGATCCACCTCGCGATCGTTTCCCTCTTTTGTTTCAAGAAGAGTTTTAAAACCGGTAATTTCTGGTTCCTTTCCAATCAGTGTTAAAAATCTTTTCTTTTCTTTCTGATCGGAGAGAAGTGAAGTAAAAAACCTCCCGCGCAGTTCTCCCGGTGGGTAATTGAGGAGGGTTGAGAATGCAGCATTGAGTTCCCGTATCGTGAAATCTCTTTTGTCAAAAAGAATGATCCCGTTGGGTGAATTCTCAAATACCGCTCGGTACCATGCTTCACCGGTCCCCATCCTCACCATCTATCTACGCAATTTGAATGTTCTGTTATTTTAAGATGCAGGAACCTTTTTCATACCGGATCCGGCATCCGGATTGATGAAATTACCGTGGAAAAGGAGCAGGATAATCGGCTCTGTCGAAACAGGCATGAACGGGAATGGTTTTCACCAAACCATGAAAAATTGTGAAGGTACGACTGGCATCCGTAACAGGGTCTTGAGTGGTCAGGGGCGGAGTTTTCAGGTAATCGAAGCGCCGCGGGGGCGTCCCTTCGGGGGCGGCGCAGGTCATCGCAATAGCGGGATTGGCTCTTCCCGAAAATACTGGAATTGTGCAATTTGCATGGGAAACCCTAAGTGTTCAACAAATTGCGAATCACCTATTATCGGAGGGGACAGTGCCTGTTCCCCCGAACCGCCCCTGCGCTTTTCGATGGTGTTGTATTACCTCCTCTGGAATTATCTCTCCAGAGGGGATGCCACAGCGGCGGGGGCGGTGGCATTACGGGCCATAGCCTCCAAGAGCGTTGAGAAAAATATTGTGAGGATTTCCCATGAAATTAAATTAAACCGATGTGAGTAATGGAATGTTTATTCCTCTTAATTATTTGCGATGAACCCTCCCGACGGAGCGCCCCCGCGGCGGATCAGTGTCTATAAGCATATTTGTAAACCCCGCACTT
>DATEXZ010000040.1:0-4014 GCA_035256445.1 Methanoregula sp. | reverse complement strand
ACAAAATTTTAAATTTGACATTTATGACAAAAATTAAACGGCGAAACGATATACTTTATGATTTGAATTTTTGCAAAATAATGAGTCAATCTTTTCGTCCATGGTGCTGTGGTTAAGATTGATTATCTGTATTTTCATCCTCATTAAAATTCTAAAACGATCAGGCTGATAATGCACGTCCCGGTATCCGCTATGCCATTATTTCTCCACTACAATGACTTTTCAAAATGCCTCTGGAAAAAGATCTGGCGCAACGGGTCATGAAAATCCTGAAGTTTCATCCAAGGGGAATTATCATCACTGATCTGTCCAGGGAAACGGGTAAGATTCTGGACTTGGTTTCAAGGCAGCTGTTGTTTTCATTGTCGTCAGATTATCCCACTGATCCAATCGCTGCTCTAACGTGCTTATTCAAAGTAAACAGTTTCTCGGCTTTCGATTTCTTTTTCATGTAATACAACGTGCCTTTTGAAAATCCCATCTTCTGCCAGTCAGTGTAGGAAATGTTCAGTATTTCTTGTCGAATCTTGTCGGAATCGTTTCGTCTAACGTTTAATACCGACATCTTAACGTTTGAGATATGTCAGTTCCCGTTACATCGACTACGAAGAAATGATCATCGCATTCTGTGCAACCACATAAACATAAAATGAAATAAGATACAACAATGCCAGAATCACCAGTGCGTAAATGGTCTGGAGGAACATCCTCTCCCACGAAGACCTCTTTTTTCGTGATTCTTTCCGGATCAATACGTGATACGCTCTTTCAACGGTAATGAAAAGGAAAATATAGGCTATCACTTTAATCGCCAGGTGAAGGACAGGGTCCTGGACAAAGGGGATCATGAACTGGTTCTGTTCGCTAATTCCCCGCTGCAAAGCGACAGTTGTTGTAACAATGTCAAGTACAAATAATAGTCCCAGAAATCCCAGGAGAATATGCCGGTGATATTTTTTGACGATGACTATTCCTTCAGATAAAATCCCCATAACACTGCAGAGTGTGTTATTTCTTTTTGTATAAAATGCAATTTCTTTTCATGACATGTACCGCGGGAATAAGAATTATCGGAGTATTGTGAAGGAAACGGGATCCTTTGCTCTGCATCAACACCCGATCTATCAAGTTTCAGCCCCACATGTTCATCGGTTCGATTGATGAGAAATGGAAATTCTGTTCCGGCAAATACGTGCATGGCAGGTATCATCTCCCCCTCTGTTTTTTTTCAGAAGACCGTATACTGATATCAGCTCACTTCGCGGATCTCCCGGATCATCCGGTTCTCCGGATTTTATGATCGGTGCTTATTCATGGACCATCGTCAGCATCATCTTAAACCGTTGCTGGGCGTGCAGGGCATGAGGTTTATTGGCCGGCATGATGATCATCTGGCCTTCTTTGAGCAGGAAGGGAGTCTGTTCAATGGATATCTCTGCCTCGCCATCAATGATGTGCGCAACTGCATCGTACGGTGCCGTATGTTCTGACAGTCCTTCACCTGTATCAAAGGCAAAGAGCGTAATAGTGCCGCTCTTTTTGTACACGATCATCCGGCTGACGACAGAGCCTTCCTGGTACGCGATGAGGTCTTTGGGATTCAGGACCTTTCCGGTAAGATTTTCCTGGGATTTTCCTGGCATGGGTTTCACCTGTGCATGATGTAGGGCGAGGGGGCTTTTAAACGTGACTTTGCAGGCCGGTGACTGCATCCGGGGGGTAGAAAAGATCTTCCTGTTTGGGGAGATATCGTCTGGTCCCGGATTATTTCCTTGCTTTCTTCCTGTCCGCCTTTCTTTTTTGCAGGTAGTTTGAAACAATCCCGGCAGCGACAAGCAGGACAGTTCCTGCGGTTATAAGAATAACAAACAGGATCAGGACGCTCATATTTTCCTTCACGACCTGAAGTTTCCCAAAATAGTATCCTCCGAGGACTACGACAAGTGTCCAGGCGACTCCTCCTGCAACATTGTAGAAGAGAAAGCGCCGGTAGTTCATCGAACCGATACCCGCGAGGAACGGGGCAAATGTCCGCACAACCGGAACGAACCGGGCGACGAAGATCGTTGCCCCGCCGTATTTTTCATAGAACCCGTACGTTTGTTCGATATACTCTTTTTTAACAAGAGTGGGGAATCGTTCGAGGAAAACATGGATCCCGAGATAATTGCCAATCCAGTAATTCACCGTATCGCCAAGCACCGCCCCGATGATGATTGCAGGAATGAGCCACTGCAGGTCCATGATTCCTCCCGCTGCTGCAGCCCCGCAGACAAAAAGGAGCGAATCTCCCGGGAGAAATGGCAGAATAACAAACCCTGTCTCGAAGAAGATGATGAAAAAGATAATGAAATAGGTCCATACCCCATACTGGCTGACAACAGCGGACAGGTTCTGGTCAAGATTGAGAAATATCGTGATGAGAGAATCGATCATGAATGTAAAAAATATGCTTCCCGTCCTTATATTATGGTGCTGGACCGGACATTCCAGGGTTTGAGATTACGATCAGAACCAGTTTTTATTGAGCCTGCCAGGAATGGCCTTTGTAAATACACTGAAGATTATCGGCAAATGAAGAACGTCAGGAGTGAACTTTCTCGTATATCGGAAGACAGGATATCAATTGCTGAGCCCGGATAGTTCTGCTGACCTTGTGAGCCGGTTATCCTCTGGTAAAAACCCCCTGCACCTCAGATCGCACCAGGGTGCATCCACGGACCCGCATCGGCCACTGGCGCAGGGTAACTGAAACGAGGGTCAGCCCGGAAAAAAGATCGGCGACTTCCTGTTCAGAGAAATAATGCGTGAGAATGCCGGTGCCCCGCCGGAAGGTTGCCTCTTCCGTTTCAAGCCCCTTTCCGAACCTGAAGTCACCTGGTGAGAATTCGCAGAAGAACAGCATTCCACCGGTTCTCAACAGCCGGATCACTTCGTTTGCGGCCCGGTCCCGATCAGGGGCGGGCATGTGGCCGATTACATGAGATGCAAAGACCGCATCAAATCCGGCATCCCTGAACGGGGACCAGCGGGCGTCAGCAACCATGGCATTGCCCTGGAAAGGATCCGGGAATGCATGCCTGCAGAGTGATGCCGCCCTTGAAGAGAAATCTATCGCGGTTACCTCCCATCCCCGCCGGACCATCGCCTGGACCGTTTTCCCGTTTCCGCACCCGAGTTCGAGGACACGGGAACCGGAAGGCAACTCCGGTAAATCGCGGGTTGCCCCGCTCCAGAGTATTCCCCTGCGACAATAATCCTCTTCCCAGTCTTCCGGACCCGCAATGATCCGGGATTTGCGCTTCTCACTATTCGTAATCAGTAGTGTTCGTTTTCCTGGTACATATGCAGTTTCCTCACACCGGAAACAGACAAAAACGCTGTTTTCTGTACTTTATGGGAAACTATCCGGCAGGACATGATATGTTACCAGAACATGCCGGTTGACATCCGTTTATCCATCGTTACTCTTCCCGTGATTTTTTCAGCAAAGATGCATCCTTCAGGTGTTGTCCTGTTTTTGATAACGGATCTTCACATGCCGGATATACTGAGAAACAATGGTGAACTAAGAATCCACAACTGGACTTTGGGAGAATGATACCATCCTGATAAAGGAACTGGTAATACTGGATCTCTGATGGGTGATATTTCTGCCATAGACGAAGCGCTCCAAAGACAGGTACGTGACAAAAACTTGGCTTTGTAGAAACCCTGAGTTTTCAACAAATTGTAAAGCATCTGTTTACGGAGGGGACAGTGCCTGTCCCCCCGAACCGCCCCTTCGCTTTGCGATTGTGTCGTATTACCTTATCTGGAGTTATCGCTCCAGGGGGCTGCCATAGACGGTGGGGGCGTCAAGCATTACACGCCGTAGCCCCCAAAGAGCGTTAAGAAAAATATTTTGAGGATTTCCTATGAAATTAAATTAAACAGATGTGAAAAATGGAATATTTATTCCTCTTAATTATTTGCGATGAACCCCGCGGCGGGTCAGTGTCTATAAGCATATTT
>DATEXZ010000039.1:0-6834 GCA_035256445.1 Methanoregula sp. | reverse complement strand
TTAGATCTCCACGGATTTCCTGTGGGGGATACCTCAGTGGGGGAGCAATGCCCCCGGGAACGTTATGAAACGATGATTTCCCATGAAATTGAATTAAACAGATGTGAGTAATGGAATGTTTATTCCTCTTAATTATTTGCGATGAACTCCGCCGCCCCCGCGGCGGATCAGTGTCTATAAGCATATTTGTAAACACCGTCCTGCCCCGCCGTGCCTCGGAGCGGGCCTGATGCGGGGAGCCCTCATAAAATTACAGGGTTTAATGATTTTCATGGTTCGGGTGTTGAATTCCCGTTCATGTGTATTTCTTCGGAGCCCTTGAACGAATGAATTGACCGGTTAGAGTTTGATCTCCTGGTAACATGTTCGATGACGTGTCACTTTTCCTTTATTCTGCCCTCGTGGATTATCCGGATACATTGTGCCCGATCAGAAGACGGTCTCTTTTCCCGTGCTGCAGAAATTTTTCAAAAATTTCCTTGAAGGAAATTCGTGGACACTTGTCACGATAATTCTCCCGTTGCCGACCCGCTTTTCAATTATTACGTCGGTTGACTCAGCGGTTCCCCTGCATTCGCCTTCATGGGAAGGGAATGAACCATCGCATTCGATTGACAGGGGATCATAATCATCAATGATAGTCCCGCCATCAGTATCCGGTGTGCACTCGATCCGCCGCGGATGACAGTCATGCCGGTACAGTACCGGGAACGGCAGCCAGTCGTAGGCATCCGGTTTATCGGCAGCTGCACCGAAGACGAGGAGGTTTCCGCCATGTTCAACGAACCTTTCAATCCGTGAAGCTGCCGAGCGGAGCGCCGGGAGCAGGTTTGAATACGCAGGGTTTGCAAAACCCGTTGGAATGATGAGGCAGTTGAAAGAACCACGATAAAAGGGCGCTGCAAGCATGTGAGGGGTGACAAGCTCGCACGTAATCCCGCAGTCTTCGATATACCGGTTGAAATGTTGTTTCGTCTGCCAGACAAAGGCGGCCCGGCAGCTCATCCTTTAATCACCCCAAGAGGAGAGAGGCGTGCCACGAGCCGGGAAATTCCCACCTCGTGGACAACATTTACGACTTCATCGCTGGGCTTGTAGACTCCGGGGGCTTCGTCAGCAATGGCATTCTCACTGTGTGCCCTGACAATAATCCCTTCCTTCAACAGGTTTGCCATAATTTCCCTGCCGTTAAGACTCTTCTTTGCCTGAGTACGGCTCATGATCCGGCCGGCACCATGGCAGGTACTCCCGAATGTTCTGTCCATGGCAAGCCTGGTTCCATGCAGGACATACGAGCTTGTCCCCATGCTTCCCGGTATAATCACCGGCTGTCCGATCGACATAAGATCGCCGGGAAGATCGCGCGTTCCCGGACCGAATGCGCGGGTCGCACCTTTCCGGTGAACACAGACTTCCACGCCCTTCCCATCCAGCGTATGCTCCTCGATCTTTGCCACATTATGCGCGACATCGTACATGAGTGGCATCTCCTCATAACCGATCCTGAACATTTTTGAGAGTACCTGGCGCGCAGTATGACTTATTATCTGACGGTTTGCCCATGCATAATTGGCCGATGCTGCCATCGCACCAAAATATGCCTTCCCTTCCGGGGAGGTCAGCGGGGCACAGGCAAGTTGCCGGTCGGGGATCGTGATATGATATTTTTTTGTGGCGCTTTCGAGAATTTTCAGGTGGTCGGTGCAGACCTGGTGGCCAAGACCCCGTGAACCACAATGGATCATGCAACAGACCTGGCCCAGTGAAAGGCCAAATGCCCGTGCGGCGTCCGGGTCAAAAATTTCCCGGACCACCTGTATTTCAAGAAAATGGTTGCCCGATCCGAGTGTCCCGCCCTGAGGGATACCACGCTGTTTTGCCTTTGCAGACACGGACCGGCTGTCTGCTGTTTTCATGTATCCGCCCTCTTCACATCTCACCAGGTCGCGTTCAACACCATACCCTTCGCTGACTGCCCACCGGGCACCCTTCATCATCATTCCGTCGAGTGACTGCGAGGAGACCTTCAGGCTGCTTTTGGCACCGACGCCCGTAGGTACTGTCCGGAAGAGTTCATCGATGAGATCACGGCGGCCGCTCACATCCTTGTGGAGCAGTGGTGTTGAGAGCAACCGTACCCCGCAATTAATGTCAAATCCGACTCCCCCGGGTGAGATAATGCCCTCCTCAACAGAAAATGCAGCCACACCCCCGATGGGAAATCCGTAGCCCCAGTGGATATCCGGCATGGCGAGCGCATGGTTCAGGATCCCCGGCAGGGTTGCCACGTTGGCAAGCTGACGGACTGCACCCGGTTCAAGTGTCTTTGCCAATGATTCAGAAAGAAAAAATCTTCCCGCAACCCGCATGCCCGGAACATACCCCACAGGCACCTCCCATTCATGCATCCCGACCCGGTTTATCCCCTCAAGCATACATCCACCTCATTTTTTAGCCATGCTCAGACATCAAATATGATGTCCAGCATATATCCGTTCGCATCGTGCAGGATATCAAGCCCTGAATAGGAGATACCCTTCACTTCAGTACCTCCGGAATGGCGTGCAGGATCAAACGGCTCTCCTTCCAGCTCGGCAACAAGAGAGAGACCATTGATCCGGATTCCGGCATCTGAAAAGACGAGTCCCTCCACCTCGGATACAAACAGCACTTCAGAAAGGAAATCCGCAAGGAGCGATTCAGTATCCGTCGATTCAATCCTGATTTCCCGTGTCGTACCCCCATGACGGGATGTTCCGTACATCACCTGCATCAGGGCTTTGAAGGTCTCAGAAAAAAGCTCTTCAAGCGTGGGGGCGGATGCATGAATTTTTACATCGGCTGTATGGGGGATCTCTTCAAAACTCATCCGTATTCGGGTCCCGCACTGTCTTCGTCATCAAAAAAAGGGATCATATCCATGCGGATGCTGTGAAGGAATCGTGCCTGGTGAACAGAAACATAGATCATATGATTTCCTGCCCGGAGCAGGAGGTCGGTTTTTTTCGGGGGTTTAACCCGGACTGGTAACAGAATCGGCCCGCCGCACGAAGTGCATATACGAAAATCACAGTCCCTCTTGGTAATATATTCAATTACCTCGGGAACGATAGCAATCTCGCTTGTGCAGGCGCTTTCTTTGGTATACATGATGCTATAATAATAGGAACCGATTTGGTAAAAAACCGTTGCGGATCTGCCGGGGTTTTAATTGACCCCGACTATCCTTACAACAATGTCAAAATATTTTTCTTTAAGTTCGTACGTGTTTGATCCATCAGCATTTCTGAGGGCATGGAGGATACCGATTCTTGATGCGATGATGCCGACCATTGAGGCAATCGCATGGAAGGTAACAGCAAACTGAGTCTGAAGCTGGGCGACGAGTTCAGCAATGGTAAGTGATTTTATCTTAACAAAAAGTCTGAGTAATTCCCGCCGGATTCCGGTCCTGTCCCGTGAAAGGTATGACTGCAACCGTCCTTCAACCACTCGTTTGATCTCTGAAGGAGATCTCATACGTTTACTGTCACCGGTCTCTCTATTTATATTTTTTTATTTTATGCGCATTCCTCCGACAAAAATTTCATCATCAAAAAGGGGATCCGTATCTCTGTGCAGCGGTTGCCGCAGGACCGGATGCTGTTGCCTGCTGACTGGAGGCTTCTCTGGTAACTATTTAATTGTTCATGAACAGATAATTACGATATGGGATTGATCAACTATAACATTGAGAAATATTCGCCAAAACAGTTGGTGATAATCCCTCTTGTACTCCTGGCAATATCCCTTGTGCTGCTCGCTCTGAACTTTGCAGCAACAGGGATGCCTGTTACACCGGGCATTGACTTCTCCGGGGGCACCGCGGTTACGATCTTCTCAACTGATTCAAAAGAGCAGATCCAGTCCACGTTTGCTGATTATCCGCTCGTCGATGTCAGTGAAGGTGTGAACGAGGGGAAATTTTTAAAATTCGGATCCATGGACGATACGAAGTACAACGACCTGTCAACCCTGATTTACCAGAAATATCCCGATGCAAGCATCAATCAGATCGGGGAAACCTTTGGAAAAACCCTGCAGTCGCAGGCAGTACTTGCGATACTCTTCTCCTTCATCGGTATGGCGCTTGTTGTCTTCATCTCCTTCCGGACTCTCGTGCCTTCAGCTGCAGTCGTGCTGTCAGCATTTGCCGATATGGTCATGACTGCAGCTGCGATGAATTTTATCGGAATTCCTCTCTCGCTTGGCACCGTTGCTGCCCTCCTCATGCTCATCGGGTACTCGGTTGACAGTGACATTCTGCTCACGAACCGGGTACTCAAGCGGCAGGGCAAACTCAATGATAAACTTACGGGTGCTTTCCATACCGGCATCATCATGACAACAACTACCTTTGCTGCCATCGGGGCGATGTTCCTTGTGTCGTGGTTTGGATCTGTTCAGATCGTTGCGGAAATATCGGCTGTGCTCCTGATAGGACTTGTTTTCGATGTTATGAACACGTGGCTCACGAATGTCGGGATCCTCAAATGGTATGTCCTCAAGGGAGGCGGGAAATGAATACCAAGGGATTAAAAGCGTTTATATCAGACTGGAGAATTGCCCTCCTTCTGGTCCTTATCGTCCTTTCCGTTATCGCAATATTTCCGCATATCGATGAGGAAGGTCATCTGGCATCCAACCTCCAGTACGGCCTTGATCTCCAGCAGGGCGCGTGGCTCCAGCTCGACATGCGTGCCGAGGTGGTGGGGTACACTACCGATCGCCCGCTGGAAGAGTTCATCTCCAACCTGTCGACAAGCCTTGATGCTGAAGTATTACAGGTGGATGCAAACCACCTTGAAATACGGAAATATTATTCTCAGGCTGATCTGGAATCACGATTTATTGCCGCGGGTGGGCAGGTTACCAGTTATCAGCAGGGTGTATCCAAAACCACTGCAGACAGCGTAAAACGTGTCCTTGAAAATAAGATCAACTCGCTTGGCACCAAGGATGCAAAAGTCAATACTCTCACCGGTCTGAATAACGTCGTCCGGTATATCCGCGTGGAACTTGCGGGAGTGGACATGAACCAGGCCCAGGAAATTGTCGGGAAGCAGGGCAGGTTCGAGATCCGTATCCAGACGACAGGAAACCAGACCGAACATGTGCTTTCCGGCGATGCAATTACCAGCGTACAAGTCCCCACCCAGGAGCCACCGGGCAGTGACAACTGGGGTGTGGGATTTACCTTAAGCGAGAGCGGTGCGGCGGCATTCCGCGCTGCCGCAATCCAGTACGGGGCAACTACAGACCCGAAAAACCACTATCTCAATATGCTCCTTGATAATGAGACCGTATACTCAGCCCCCCTTTCAGATGACCTCGCCGGAAAGGTACAGAATGAGAATATCCGGCAACTCTTTGCTTCAACAGGATCGGGGAATTACGGGAGTCAGCAGGCAACAAATCTTGAAATTCACCTCAGGGCCGGTGCGTTACCGGTCGATGTCACGATCGCCGGATCAGGGGGTGTTTCGGCACCTCTCGGAGAACGCTATAAACAAATGGTAATACTCGCCGGAATATTAGCCTTAATTACGGTCGGATTCGTCATCTATTACCGGTACCGTGAACCGTATATTGTGCTCCCGATGGTTTTGATTAATTCCTCGGAAATTATTATCCTGCTCGGGTTCATCAGCCTGATCGGGTTCCAGTTGGATCTGCCCACCATTGCAGGTCTCATTGCCGTCCTCGGGACCGGTATAGATCAGCTGGTTATCCTCACTGATGAGATATTACATGAGGGAAAAGTGCCATCGTCGGGTCTTTACATGAAAAGACTCACCCGGGCACTCAGTATTATCATAGTCGCTGCTGCGACTGTCGTGATTGCAATGGTGCCGCTTGTCCTGATGGACCTTTCCACACTCAAGGGGTTTGCGATCATCACCATCATGGGTGTACTCGTCGGTGTGATCGTCACCCGTCCTGCGTACGGGAAAATTATCATGCAGGTCCTCTCCAAATAAAATACCATACCTTTATCTTTTTTTTAATCGACTATTCTTCCGGGTACGTTCAATGAGCAAACCGGTTTTATTTGATTTTTTCGCGACCTGGTGTGGTCCCTGCAGAATGCAGACACCCATTCTGGAAGAACTCGGAAAAAAAATGGGTGACGCAATTGAGATACGCAAGGTTGATGTCGACCAGCATATGGATCAGGCAGAAAAATATGGGATCCGCGTTGTTCCCACTCTTATCATTGAAAAAGATGGGAAAATTATCCAGTCCCTCGAGGGAGTAACCGACGCGGCAACGCTCGAAAAAATATTACAGCCACTGGTGGGTTCCCAGTGAAAATTGGCATTGTGGGGGGGACCGGAGATATCGGTGAAGGGATTGCAATGCGTCTTTCCCCCCTGTTTGACGTAATCGTTGGTTCGCGGGAAAGCGACAAGGCTGAGGCTACCTGCACAATAAATACCGAAACCCTGAGAAAACGAGGACAGAAGTGTTCCCTCAAAGGAGTCTGCAACCAGAGTGCTGTGGATGAAGCAGATATCGTCATCCTTGCCGTTCCCTTTAAGCATCTCCTCGGGACACTGGAAACTCTCTGCGGATTTGAAGGAAAGATAGTGATCAGTCCGGTTAATCCCATGGAGAAACGGGATTTCTTCACCTTCGTCCCCCCGGCTGAAGGTTCCGCCGCGCTCCTGATCAAAAGACTTCTCCCTGAAACCGCCAGGATCTGCACGGCATTCAATACGGTTGCGGCAAACCGCTGGAAAATGCTTGACGAGGAGCTCAACTACTCAGTGCCGGTCTGCGGGGATGATCAAG